>JANPMZ010000380.1:0-2844 GCA_031427195.1 Nitrospirota bacterium | reverse complement strand
TAATCTATTGATAAAGACGACGTTCCTGTTATAATTACCATACCCTACTTTTAAGGAGCGCGTTATCAATAAGGTCCTCTATTCATTCGCGCTGATCATTGCAGCGGGCTACGTCTGGCGGTTCTTCGATCCGGGCGGGATCGATCGGCATCGGTTGCGCCATGCCCTGAGCGTGACGGTGCTCAATTTTTTTCTGCCTGCGCTGGCCTTTAATCTCATATCAACGGCGCAGATCGACAAAAGCTTTCTCGCCATCCCCTTCACCGCGGCACTGGTGACGCTCAGCGGGATGGCTGCGGCATATGTCGTATACCGCCTGCTTCCGTGGTTCAAGAATATCGACCGCCCGGCCTTCGGCGTTATGATTCTTGCCGCCGGTTTTGGGAACGTGACTTACCTGGGCCTCCCGGTCATCACCGGCATGCTCGGCGCAAAATTCGGGTACGTGGCGATTCTCTACGATCTGCTGGCTGCCACGCCGATCCTGCTGACCATCGGGGTCTTTGTCGCGGCCCGGTACGGGAGCGGAAAGAACGTGTCGCTCGGCGCCTCGCTCCTGCGGGTGCTCAAACTGCCGCCGCTCTGGGCCGTTGCCGCAGGAGGGCTCGTGCAGGTCCTCGGCCTCGCGGTCCCGCAGGTGGTGCAGGACGCGGCAGGGCTCATGGGCAGGGCGGTCATTCCGATCATGACCTTTACGGTGGGCTTGGCGCTCGATTTCAAGGACCTGCGGCGGATAGGGATCGCCGTGCCGGCCCTGCTGTTGAAACTGGTCCTGGCGCCGGTCCTGGCCTGGTGGATTGGTTCACTCGCCGGGCTCACAGGCGATCAGCTCCGGGCCGTGACGATCGAAGGCGCCATGCCGGTGATGGTGCTCTCGCTCGTGATCGCCGATGAGTTCGGCCTGGATGTGCCGCTGGCGGCGGGCTGCATTGCTGTTTCGACGGCAGCGCTGTTCTTCACCATGCCGGTGATGATGAATTTGCTGTTTTAGATAGGGAGGTCAACGATGAACGATAAACACGACCATGCGCATCACCATGACGAGCACTGCGGCCACGGGCACGACGAGCATGAACCGCATGAGCACGGGCTGGTGGAGGTGACGATCCAGCTTGAAGATGAGCACATCCCGGCCCTTGATGAGGTGGCTGCCGAATTGACGAAGAAGCTGAAGCAGCCCTGGGACCGCGGCGCGGTGGTGCGGCTTGCCCTGAGCGAGTTTTTCTCCAAACGAGGGATGATCACGTAGCATTCGTGCAGCGTTCACCTGGAACTGCCGATGTCACGTGATCATGTACTTTGCTTTAAAGGGAGGTTCCCATGGCCCAGACCTCGATCGAAACCAGGCAGCAGCTTATCGATATCCATGTGCACGGCGCGGAGACCTACGACACGCGCACACGACGCCAGGACGATATCCTCCAGATGGCGAACATTCACGGCGATCGCGGGACGGCGGTCCTTCTGCCGACGGTCTACCCCGGGACGATCGAGGTCATGCGCGAGAACATGACCGCGATCCGCTGCGCCATGATGGCCCAGCGTTCGGGCGCCCGCATTCAGGGGATCCATCTTGAGGGGCCTTTCCTGAACCCCGAACGGGCCGGATCGCTCGACAGGACGAGTTTCATCGAGCCGTCCATCGGAGCCCTGACTCGCCTGGTTGAGGATTTCGGGGACCTGATCCGCATTGTCACGATCGCGCCGGAACTTCCCGGCGCGCTTCACGTCATCGAGGCTTGCCGGGAGATGGGTTTTCTTGTTCACCTGGGCCACAGCGATGCGACCTATGAACAGGCCGAGGAGGGCAAGCGCGCCGGCGCCACGGGCATTACGCATCTGTTCAATGCCATGCGCGGGTTCCATCACCGCGAGCCGGGGCTTGCCGGGTTCGGTCTCATGGATGATGAGCTCTTCGTCGAGATCATCGTGGACATGGCCCACCTCCATCCGCAAAGCCTGAAGATGCTTTTCGACATGAAGCCGCCGGACCGCATCCTGCTCGTATCGGACTCGGTCAAGGGGCCGGGCTGGGGCAGCGGCCCCATTCGCGGCGCCGGCGGGGTGCTGCTCGGCAGCGGCATTTGTCTTGCCGATGCGGTAAAGAACCTGGTCACGCTCGGCGTTCCCCTGGAGCGGGCGCTGCAGTTTGCGTCGGACAATCCGAGGAAATATCTGGGATTGACGGCGGTATGATCCAAACAATCAAAGTAACGATCTCTGACGCGAATAATACTGAGCCTGAAAACGGCAGTTGAACCGGATCAAAGCTGATAAGTGCCGGAGAAAAACGGATTTTTCAGCTGAAAATAGGTCAGGCATCCTGCATGACCAGTCAAGCAAGATGCTTGACCCATAAGGCTTTTTCATTTTACTTTGTGCCTCAATAAGGCATGAATGTTTCATGGAAAGGAGCTTCACCTTTTTGGTCAGGGTCTCCTTCTCGATTTTTATCCGCTCCTGTCAGACGTTAATCAGATTTTTCCGTGTCCAAATGCTTTTTTCAAGATGAAAGAAGGCGCGTACAACAAGAGCGCTGCTGCGCCGCAGCCGCTCCCAACTCCTGGATGAAATTGGTCTTTACTATTCCCGCCTGATTGGTTAAAATGCATGTGCTGAGATGCGCACAGTTGAAAAGTGGAGATTGGAAGCTGAAAGTTTTAAATTGAAGGTGTCGAGCTTTCTCTAATTACACAATGATTTCTATAACCATATTTATTCTATCCATAGTCCTGCAGCTTGCCGCTGCTATTTTCGCCATTTTATTAATACGCGTTACAGGACGAAAACTTGCATGGATACTAATCTCCCTCGCAATGATGCTGATGGCGTCACGCCGTATTG
>JANPMZ010000379.1:0-3387 GCA_031427195.1 Nitrospirota bacterium | reverse complement strand
AATACACGAGCCGCCCCGCGATCAGCGCGAAGCCCAGCCCGATCAATGCAACTATAAGGAGTATCCTCCCCCGTCTGTCCATCCGCCCCTGCTCCATGATGCACCCTGCCCGGTATCGGCCGCGGGCCCGAACCGGTTATTTCGCGCGCTGCGCCCGGAGCTGTGCAGCCTGCGGCTGTCGCTTCACCACGATGAGATTTTCCCTGGCGATCCGCACCATGCCGAGACGCTTGAGCGCTATCTCCTCGATCCGTGCCGGCGATGAAAGGCTGGCGGCCTCGATGCGGAGAGCGCGGTTCTCGCGTTCGAGGTCGCGTTTCTCCTTCTCCAGCGCTTCGAGCTGATACCCAAGCTGGACGATCTTGACCTTGCCGCCCACATAGAGCAGCAGTGCCGCGACGATCATGAGAACGACCATGACGCGGCGCAAACTTCCCCGCTTGCCCCGTTCGAAAACAAATGCTCCTATATCTCCTGCGCGTGTCTGCATTTCTTCACCACACCGACCTTCTCCGCACCAGGTACCGAGAAGTTTAGTCAGTTACAATTCAAATTCTTCTCAAATCGCCGGAAAAATTCTGAGATCTTTGACACTGATTAAAGCTGATAACAGCTATGAAGGAGAATCGTTCTTCTCTTCGTTTTATCATAGCCGTTGTCATGTCTTTTATCTGTGTCAATGAAGTTTTGGTTCCTGCTTGTCCGGGTTCCTTGCCGACTTCCCGCTCTTACAGCTTCTCCGCACCCCTGAGCTTTGCGCTCCGCGAAGCCGGGTTGCGGTCAACCTCATCAGGTCTTGCGATGACCGGCCTTTTGGTCAGCACCCGAAGCTCCGGGACCTTGCCGCAGCCGCATTGCGGTAGTTTCGGCGGACAGATACAGGCAACGGCGCCCGCGACAAAGGCCTGTTTGATGATCCGGTCCTCAAGGGAATGAAAGGAAATAACGGCGATCCTGCCGCCGGGCCTGAGTGCGCGGATCATGTGCTGCAACCCCTCGCGGAGTGCGCCGAGCTCGTCGTTCACCGCGATGCGGAGAGCCTGAAACGTCTTGGTGGCAGGGTGAATGCGCCGCGGGGGGTACGGAGGGAACACACTCGCGACAATGCCCGCGAACTGGACCGTGCCCGTGATCGGCCCCCGGGTCCGCGCCCGATCGATGGCCCTGGCGATGGCAACTGCTTTGTCTTCCTCCCCGTATTCCCGGAAGATCCGGACGAGCTCCGCAACGGGAAGCGTATTCACGAGGTCCGCCGCGGTTTGCGACATTGATTGGTCCATCCGCATATCGAGCGGCCCGTCAAGCATGAAGCTGAAGCCACGCTCCGGGGTCCGCAGATGGAACCACGAAACCCCCAGATCGAGCAGGATACCGTCGACCGCATCGTAACCGAGCCCGGCCAGCGCTGCAGGCAGGTCCCGAAAGTTCCGCTGCAGCAGTACGGTGCGGTTGCCGTAGGGTGCAAGGACTTCGCGGGCCCGCGCCAGCGCCTGAACGTCCTGATCCAGTCCGACGACCACGCCGTCTGGCGCCGATCGTTTCAGAAGCTCCGCAGCATGTCCGCCGCCGCCGAGCGTCCCGTCCACATACACGCCGCCCGCATGGGGCGCAAGCAGATCAACCGCCTCGTGGAGGAGAACGGTGGTGTGTTCCGATTGCGGATTTCGGATTGCGGATTTCGGATTTGGATCAGGATCAGATCTCATGCGTCAATCCTCACTGGGCGATTTTTCGCTTTGCAATCCGCAATCTGAAATCCGCAATCCGCAATGCTGCTCACAGTCCCAGCGGAAGGTTCGTAGCCGGCTTGGCCACCCCGAAGCTCCTGGCGGCCTGCAGCGCCGTATCGAACACCTGGAACTCCTCGAGCATACCGGTGGTGCGGAATATGTTCTTGATATAATCCGACAACCCGGCGAGCCTGAGATCTCCGCCAAAGGACTGAAGTCGCTTTTTCTCATCCACCAGCGTTGAGAGGATCGTAAAATGCACGTGCTCGACGGACTCGAAGTTCAGGATGAGCCCATACATCTCTCCCTTGACGAGCTGGCCGATGACGCGGTCGACCTCTGCCATCTTTGCAGCGTCAATCTCACCTTCGAGGTTCATCTGATATACTTTAAGTTTGGTCTCCATGTTATAGGCCCAGTGCTGCAAGCGTCTCGTTGATCTTGTCTCCGTTTTGAGAATGTCTCGCCTCCCATGCCCCGCTGTCCCAGATCTCTATCTTGTTGATGATGCCGATGAGCACCACGTTCTTGGCGATCGTCGCGTGTTCGCGGTGCGGCGGCGGGATGAGAATGCGGCCCTGTTTGTCCAGTTCGCATTCCGTTGCAGACGAGAAGAAGAAGCGCATGAAGTCCTTCACTTCCTGCTTCATCATGGGCAGCGCCTTGATCTTTTCCTCGAGCTTCTCCCACTCCTCCAGCGGATAGACCGTCAGGCACTTGTCGTAGTCCATGGCCAGCACGAGCCTGCCGTCGTAGCGGTCGCCAATGATGTCCCGGAATTTCGACGGAACGCTCACCCTGCCCTTGGTATCAACAGTATGTTCAAAACTGCCTCTGAACACCGGCTCCTCCAGAACTGCCCACTTTTCCCCACCCTATACCACTTGCCAGGCAAAGTATATCTTTCACGTAGAGTGATGTCAAGAAAATTATTAATTTTATAGCAGGTTACGGGGTGGGTAGGCTGGTCAAAAAAAACCTGTTTTTGGACGTGACAAGGGATGGTGAAAAAGGTAGTATGGGCTGCTGGATAACAGAAGTCAGCGCTCGGAAACCAGACTGAAATGAGGATCTGCACCGATCATATCTGCATCCTGCCGTCTTATATTACTATGACCGACTCCTTTTTCTATACAGCGGACGAACAGCATGTCAAGCGCGAGAAGAGTAAAGCGCGAGAGCTCCGGGCCTCGCAATGGTGGAAGCGGAAACGGTCGAGCGGACGATGCTACTATTGCGGCCAAACGTTCAAGCCTGCGGAACTGACCATGGATCATCTCATACCGGTCGTGCGCGGCGGCAAGTCCGTGCAGGGAAACCTCGTCCCGGCTTGCAAAGACTGTAACAGCAAAAAAAAATATCTTCTCCCGTCGGAGTGGGAAGAGTATGTAGCTTCGCTCAAAAAAGAGCCGTCCAGCGGATCGGAAAACGAGCCTGAGGGCACGGACCCGGCCTGACGGGAAACGAATGCGCATCAATGCATTGGCATGGGTTCGTGGGCCGGAAACAAGAGGTCGTGCGCATCGTTGCAGAATAGATCAAGAAACCGTTGAACCTAAAAAGAGCATTTGACACGGAAGGGGCGGATTAACGTCTGTAAAAGCGGATAAATTCTAAAACAAGGCATTCACCTATTGGGTGAACCTTTTATAAAAGA
>JANPMZ010000378.1:0-3888 GCA_031427195.1 Nitrospirota bacterium | reverse complement strand
GACAGCTCGCAGCAAAGCAGGGAAAAAGCATATCAGGTTTGGCCGTGAATGTCCATACGCCTCGGAGCGGAAAAGCTCATTATTGATGCATAGAACTACAGTACCCAACATAATGGATCTCGCGCGTGAGGGGCGAAATTCGGGTCCAGCATGGTCACCTTTCCTTGCCGAGTTCGACCAGGTCTGCCTGGTAGCTCCCGATCTGTGCTCCGAGCCACTCCCTGTGGCGATCATACCTGCTCTTCATATCCTCGTAGTAACGCGACAACTCATCCAACCGATCGAGCATTCTGAGCGTTCCGGTCTTCGCAATACCATGGATCGTGGCATCGATCTCGCTGGACCTGCTTGTAAGTGCTGCCATATTCGCCTCATAGGTTTTCACCGTGCCCCGAACAGCCGAAACCACCCGGCCCGGATCGTCGCCGCCAATGACCCTGGCCATCTCATGCAATTTCGTGAACTCATCTGTCTTGATGATCAGCCAGCCCTCTTCATAACTTCCCAGCTCGGACAGGCTTTCGAAATACTGCTGCTTTTCACCGAGCGATCTCAGCTCGTTCCGGAGATAGAATACCTCTGCATCCGAGAGGTCCTTGTATACCGCCTCGCGGTGATCAGAAAATCGATACGTCGGCCAAAGCTCCCGGGCTAATTTCAAATCATCCTTGTCGACCAGGATGCGGCGCTCCGTCACAGCCTTGTTCAGCTTCTGCATGCGCGCTTCGATATTTTTCTTCTCTCCATCCAGCTTCTGCATTATTCCGCCAAGTTCATCAGCAAGCTTCCGAAAACCCTTTGCCAGCTCCTCATGCAGATCGGTCCATCCGGCGCCTGCCTGGTGTCGCGAGAAATAGTTGTTCACCTCGAGATCGAATTCAGCAGACATCCCTCTGAGCGAATCTGCATATCTCTGGTACCATTTCAACAGGCCCCGACGTTCTTTTGCTTTATTCTCAGGCTCGCGGCTCGCCGCAGCTTCGACCTGCCCGTTCAGCACAACGATGGTTTCACTCACATACGCAAGCGACCTGCCGAGATCATCAGCGCTTCTCAGAAGAAACACCTTCTCCCGTTCGATCCTTTTTTTGGACGAATCCTGCCAGCGAACTCCGGGGGCGTCGGCTGCGCTCGCAACTGACAAAGGGAGCAGGAGAAGCACTGCAGTGCATGAAAGGACCCCGTGTGATTTCAGTAAATACATTTGGTTTTTCCTCTGCTTCTATTCTTTCCCCGCAAATGGGGGTGGTTCTTGTCGTCAGGTTACGCGTTGCTCTCAAAGATCCGAACATAGCTCGTATATATAGACAGCGTAATAAAGGGGGAGATCATCGGCCAAAACAGGAAGCCCATCACCATACTCATCGGCTTTATGAACGTCGTCAGTCCCAGAGGGATAAAGAGAATACCGGGAATAACGATCATGGAAACCAATGCCACCAGAAATATTCCGCCAAGTACGATACTGAACAGACTAAAAGCGCCAAAGTTCCTGAAAACGGCTTTAAAGCTCGTCGTCATTGCATTTTTACCTGATAATCCTTTAAAAACTATCAAAGGCGGGGCGAACCAGGAGGCTGCCGATAGCGCAAAAAGAATGACCAGAAGGACCAAAGCAGTCATCAGCAGTGAAACAGCTGATTCCGGCGACAAGATCCCGCCAACCTCCGATGACATCCCCAGTATGACGAGGGCCGCTGCGGATTGCCCGGTCATGAGCAGCGCTATTCCTGCGCATAAACCCAGAACAAGGCAATAAGCACCTCCCACAAAGAGCAGGGAGATGACCGCTGATCGTATTTTTACTTTTCTGACATTGATGTCATTATTTTTCACGACTCTTTTGCTGATCATCATCAATATGCCGATGAGTAAGGGGGAGAGGAATATCAAAAGCAAGTAGCCGACCTTCGGTATTCTAACCACGCCTTGCCATTGCAGCAGGGTTACCAGGAATAAAACAGCATAGATCCTAAAGCTTTTTTTTACGATCATGAGCGCGTCGCTGAACCAGGTCCATCCTTGAGAAGCCGGAAGATAAGGTACGAGGATAGCTTCGCTCCTGCTGTTACTATCCACGCTCTGGTCTATCTGCATATCACTGCCTGGATCAGGTCCTTCCTCTTTTTCCGCGACGATGCTTTGTGCAGCCTGTTCTTTGGATTGCGCCGCCGACGCAAGCTGCGCTTTCCATGCCACAATGATCGCTGCGATAGCCCCGAGCAGGACCGCATAGAGCATGAGCGAGCTCAAAAGCATATAAAGATTTCTCTCTCGCAACTTTTCTAGACCGTCGATCTTAAAGGTGAGCGACCCAAAATCTTCCTGGAGCTCGCCGTTCAGCGCCACGGAATAAACACGCATCAGGCTCGGGTCCGTGACCAGAACGCGGTCCGCGAGGACCGCGACCGCGGTTGGATCTGCGTTTTCCGGAAGCTCCACTCTTTTGAAAAGATTGCCACTTTCGTCATAGATCACCAGGTCGCCATATCGCATGTCATTACCCGCGTTAAGCACCCACCATCTGTTGTTCCGGTCTTGCCCGAGGGCAAAGGGCCACTGCTTGTCCGGGGTGCTTATGGTATTGAGGATCGAAAAGCGCCTCTCTTTATTGCCGAGTGAATTGTATGAGGGGTCAACGGCAACGATCTCGTGATGATTCGTATCCGCGATATAGAGCAGACCATCGCTGCCGCCAACGACTCCGTTTGGGTACAGGAAGCGTGCATCAGATTTCCTCTTCAGCTCACCCTGGAGATTGTATAGCAGCAACTGGTGCGCGGGCGTGTCGGTGATATATACGTTGTCTCTGTCTTCATCAATGAACACTTTAAAAGCGCCGATCTTTTTGAAAGCGTCCTGGCCGCTGCCAAACGGCAGGCATATATACGAACGTATATTGCAGCGCTGCAGTATCCCGTCACTGGAATCAATGCCATCCTGCTTGCTGGAACCGTCCCGGAAATAGGTTTCCAGCTCCCTCTTGCATGACAATTTCGTCGTCGTTTCCTTCCGAAGCAGGAGATCCCCGTTTCTGAAAATCCAAAAATCTCCCCTGGCTTTTTCCAGTCCGAAACGCTCAAGCGGTACACTCTCCATAAGAATTCCGTCGGTGTCATGGATATAGAGTTTTGCGTCGTTCACAATATACACGAGGCCATCGGGCCCCTGGTGTATGTTCGCAGGCCCCTCGATCAGGAAGGCCCGATTCGATGACCAGAGCCTTAAACCAAGAGCTGCAAGAATGAACAGTATCATTGCAACGGCTAAGGGAACATATTTATTGTAGCCGGATGTCATTCGTTGATCTCCATCCCAGGTTGGGCTGATTAAGACAAACGCACTGAGCAGTGTGACAAAGTCGAAATAGGTGCTTCATATAGTCAATGTGTTAACCTGCATCACCGTATCAATTTATTCTGTGTTTGTATTTAGTCAACTTATTGTCATCTACCTCTGACTATAGATCGGAAGACCAAAGCTCTCTGCAGATAAGGATTTGGTGACCATCGATGCCTTCTGGATAGGTAAGCTGTTCCTGACATTATGGATTTCTACGGGTTGGCAACTCCTGATTCATGTCTGACCCTGGACAGCCCCTTTCAAAAGGGCGATGAAAATCTTTGCGTCGGGTTTCGCTCTGCTCTACCCGACCTACGAAACTTTGTAATCGAGCTTTGCCTCACCGCCGGTGACCCCACGAACAGGCCGTTCTTTTCTTCACTTCCCCGGCAGCTTACACTAACCGCTACCGCCTCAGCGGCTGGATCTCCTTGTCCACGGGAAGGTATTCCTTCACCCAGTGCTTCGCGTGGTAGACGGTATAGAGCTTCTCGATAATCAGGATGATGCCGAAAAAAATGGTCCCGGGCAGCGCCGCGTCGCTCT
>JANPMZ010000377.1:0-5076 GCA_031427195.1 Nitrospirota bacterium | reverse complement strand
GCCGGTCAGCCCGGAGACCGCCCCGCCCACGGTGTATAAATTGTTGGTGCAGGCCACGGTTACATTAAAGAAGTAAAGTCAGAGTTTGAGAGGATGCTCCCGTTATTGCTTTCCCTTTATGGACTGATACAGCGCTTCCGTCTTCCGGGAAGGCGGAATTCCGAGCGAAGAGAGCAGGAGCGTGTGGCATCGGTTATACACTGCCAGGGCCTCGGCACGCTGCTCCAATTGCTGATAACAGGCCATGAGATGCTGATAGAATTCCTCGGCAAGGCCGTCCACCTCAAGGCCCTTTTGAAAGACCTCGACGGCCTTTTGCCATTGCAGGCGCTGTTGCCAGTGACCGCCCACTCGCATGATGAGCCGGAGGAACTTACTGCGGATGCGCTCCCGATAGGAAAGCGCCCAGGAATCGCCGGGCAGAAAATGGCCCCGGTAGAGGCCCAGGGCCTTTTTGCCCAGTCGCACCGCTTCGCTCGCGCCGTCCTCTGATGGGTCTCCGTTCTTCCAGGCCGCATCTACCCGATCAATGAGAACTTCCAGCTCCCCCACGTCGATCCAGCAGAGGCTGGGATTCAGGGACAGGCGCCGCTCCCGCAGTTGAACGATATCGTCGATCCCGATCAGCCTTCGCAGGCGCTGGACCGTCACTTCAAAGGACTTGTGGGCAAGATCGCCGTCTGCATCGGGCCACAGGATGTCGGCAAACTGCTCTTCGGCGACGTCCCTGCCGCCCAAGGCGATCAGTGCCTTGAGCAGGGCGAGCGGCTTCTGCTGGACCTTGCCTGATGAGAACGTCAGCGGCTTCCCATTGCTGACCAGTTCGAACCGCCCGAGCGTGAAGACCCTTAAGGGCCAGGGCCAGGAGTCGCTTGCCGGGCCCGGCGGCATGAGGGAACGCTTGCGTATCAGGCCCTGAACATATTCGACCTCAAGACCAGCCTCGAGCGCCCTGGCGCATAACCCGCTCATCACATCGCGACGCCACCAGTAGACGTTGGTGTAACCTTCCTTTCGTCCCAGGGTCATCGCTTTTGCAAGGGGCGCGAGAGCTTTTGCATCTTCGTTCCGGTCGAGCGCAAAGTGCGCCTGGCCCAGGAAACACATGAATTCGAGAATGCGGCTTTTCATCCTGCCTGCGATCCTGAGGCCCAGTGAAAGATGCGGCAGCGCTTCGGCGTCCTCACCCTGTTCATGAAGAACTTGCGCCAGAGCGATGCGGGATATCCCTTCGTGAAACGGGGTCCCGGCTTCAAGGGCAAATCGCAAGGCTTCTTCCACCTGATGGCGGGCCCTCGGCAGATCACGGCGAGTCAAGGCTTCCCAGGCGCTGTTGTACCAAAACATGCAGGCATCGATGCGGCGGGACTCGACAAAGGCTGACTCCATTTTATTCAGGTACGCTCCGGCTTCGGCAAGGTTTCCCTCGCTCAGTGCGTTGATCGCGCCTTGCGAGTACAGTTGAGAATTCCAGATGACCACACCCGTTTTCGACGCGATATCCAGCCCTTCGACAACCGCCTTTCTGCAGAGCTCATGGCTGCCCATCCGCACCTGGTACACTGCTTCGATGATCCTTCCCAGGACCTGCGCGAGCGGCGAAGCGTCGGGCGCAACTGAGGCGTCGGGCGCAGCCGCTGATTCCCGAACTCCCTTGATCACGAATTCAGCGCCGGCATGGTCTCCAATCCAGAGATAATAAAGCTCCAGGTAAACATTGATGAAGCTTTTTAACCTGAGGTTCGTGCTCTTCCGCGCAATGGCCCGCGCACGGTCTGCCCACATCCTGATATGCCGATGATGAGGCTGGCGCAAGGTCAGCGCAGAGAGCATGCTGGTCGTGACGCGGGCCTCGATCTCCGGCGACGGGAACTGGGGATGCCGCTGCATGAGGTCGTCGAGCAGGCCTATCCACCGATCAGCCTGTATGAACTCGCCCCATCCCAGCAATATGGCCTCCATGACGCCCGACCAGGACAGAAACAAGCCCGCCGGATCATTGATGGCCATGAAAAGCTCGTAGGCCTTCTCAAAATGCTGCTGGCTCTCCGCGGGGTTGAAGGGCAACCTGCACGCGCCGGCCCAGTATTGCAGCCAGGGGTCGCTTTGCCGATAGCCCTCCGGGAAACCGCTCAACCATCCTTCCAGGGTCTGGGTACGGCCCTGGCTGATCAGTGCTTGCGCCCAGGTGTTGATCAGCCGGGCAAGCTCATCCCACGCGCCGGCGGCGCACAGCAGCTCCGCCGCCGGCTCTGCCTGGCCGCTCCTTTCCAGCAGCATTGCCGCTTTTTTTCGCAGCTCGGTCCGGATCTCGGCGGACTGGACCCGGTCCGCGCGGAACAGCAGGAACTCGCGGAACAGCGGATGATACTGGTAGACCGTATCGGCGGACAGGCGCCGATCGGTAAAAAAATGATTGCGGCTGAGCTCGGCCAGAATGGTGTGGGAGGCTTCGTTGCCCGTCAGTTCCTGGACAACGGGCACGGTCATGGTCGGCAGGCAGGCGGACATCAGCAGGAACTGTTGCGTTTCACGGTCCGCCTTCTCAAAGAGCTCTCCGGCAAAATAGTGAAAGATCTCTTCCCGCGTAAAGTTGTCGATGGACATCCGGCTGGGGGCCGTCGTTCGCAGCTGCTCCAGCATAAGCACGATCCCGGCGGCCCAGCCCTCGGTGAAGCGGTACAACTGCGCCATGACCGTATCTGGCAGCCGGTTCTTTCCGGCCAGAGAGAGTTTGCGGGCCTCCTCAAAGCTGAACTTGAGGTCCTTCCCTCCGATAAAGCTCATGGCGTTCAATGTCCGGAGACGGGCAAAGGCGGGCCCCGGTTCGCTGCGGCTGATGAAGATCACGGTAACGCCGTCGGGGATCGAGGTCAGGGCTTCGACCATGATCTCGTGAAAGCGCAATCCGGCGGGAACGTCCTGGTAATTGTCGAACACGAGGGTATAGGGCGGTTTGAGCCTGCTGTAGAGCTTCTCGAAGTATCGCCGGGCAAAGATGGAGACGCCGCGCAGATATTCCGGGGTCAGGAGCGGAAGAGCTTTCCGAAAGCGCGGCGCGGCCTTCTGCGCGGCGAGTCCGAGGTAGTAAAAGAAACCGGCAATGTCCGCGTCACCCGCATCAACCTGATACCACAGACAGGGGAGCCTGCGTTCGTCGAGATAATTGGCGATCAGGGTCGTCTTGCCCGAGCCGGCGGGACCGGCTACCCAGACAATCTGCCGTTTGCGGCAATCGTCCAGCAACGTGAACAGCCGCTTTCGGGCAACGGTCCCGGAAATATTCGGTCGGCTTATTTTGGCGATGGAGGCCTTGTTCTTATGCATGCTCGTCGTGGCTTCTCCTGATGGGTCACCAGCGGCAAAAAGCGGCGTCCGGCGAAAGCATGTTTCCTCGTCCGCGGGCTGACCTCAGGGGGGTGCAGCGTTTAGAAAAGATCGTCAAGAATAAGGCTTTCAAATGCCGTGACCTTGCCGAAGACCCTGTCATTGCACACAAAGCCAGTAGCGCCACAGGAGATCGCCGACGCCGCCTGGATGGCATCGGGTGTCTTAAGCCCGTATTCCGCACGAAGCTTCGCAGCCTGGTCAGCAACGTTCAGGGTCATGGGAACCCAGTTCAGATGGGGATACGTGGTCAGCAAGGCATAGCATTTGAGGACGAGATCATCTTTCTTCTGCCGGTAGGGTTGCACCAGGACCTCAAGCAGCGTGAGCGTGGAGGTCGCTGCGTTCGTGCGGCCGGCCTCGATATCACGGAAGAGCTCTTCACAGGCGGGGAAATAGAGGGAATGCCGCTCGACAAAATAGATGAACGCGCTCGTATCAAGGTAGATTGAGCGGTGCTTTTTCAGGAATGCCGCCAATGCGTGCGGCGCTACCACGCTCCGCGTTCTTTCTTGAGATGGGTCTTCGGGTAAACGCCTTTGCCCGCGCCCGAGAGCGCTTCCCGATAGTTCTTCGGTTTCGGCATGATCACCGTGACATCATCCTTCACCACTACCAGGAGCTCGTCCCTCCCCTTCAGATGCATTGCTTCGCGGGCCTCGCGGGGAAGTACGATCTGGTTCTTGGAACTGAGCCGAACGGTCGTCTGCATGTCTGTCCTCCTTGGGATGCTTTACTTATACGCTATTTGGTAAAGCGTGTCAAGAACCGCAGCGAATGGGGCCGGTCAGCCCGGAGACCGCCCCGCCCACGGTGTATAAATTGTTGGTGCAGGCCACGGTTACATTAAGGAAGTAAAATCAGAGTTTGAGAGGATGCTCCCGTTATTGCTTTCCCTTTATGGACTGATACAGCGCTTCCGTCTTCCGGGAAGGCGGAATTCCGAGCGAAGAAAGCAGGAGCGTGTGGCATCGGTTATACACTGCCAGGGCCTCGGCACGCTGCTCCAATCGCTGATAACAGCCCATGAGATGCTGATAGAATTCCTCGGCAAGGCTGTCCACCTCAAGGCCCTTTTGAAAGACCTCGACGGCCTTTTGCCACTCCCGGCGCTGTTCCCAGTGACCTCCCACTCGCATGACGAGCCGGAGGAACTTGCTGCGGAGACGCTCCCGATAGGAAAACGCCCAGGAATCACCGGGCAGAAAATGGCCCCGGTACAGGCTCAGGGCCTTTTCGCCCAGTCGCACTGCTTCGCTCGCGCCGTCCTCTGATGGGTCTCCGTTCTTCCAGGCCTCATCTACCCGATCAGTGAAAACTTGCAGGTCCCACACGTCGATCCAGCAGAGGCTGGGGTTCAGGGACAGGCGCCGCTCCCGCAGTTGAATGACCTTGTCGTCGTTGATCAGCCTGCGCAGGCGTTGCACGGTCATTTCAAGGGACTTGTGAGCAAGATCGCCGTCCGCATCCGGCCACAGGATGTCGGCAAGCTGCTCCTCGGCGACGTCCCTGCCGCCGAAAGAGATCAAAGCCTTGAGCAGGGCGAGCGGCTTCTGTTGCACCTTGCCGGTGAATTTTATGGACTCCCCATCCTTCACCAGCTCAAACCTTCCAAGCGTGTAGATCTTGAGCGGCCAGGGCCAGGATTCCATGGGGAGCTTTCTGATTGCGAATTGCGGATTTGATTCC
>JANPMZ010000376.1:0-15193 GCA_031427195.1 Nitrospirota bacterium | reverse complement strand
CCTCTTCAATGAATGGGCTGCCGATGGAATAAAGATAGTTCATCTCACGCGGCGTATAGACCAGGATATCGAGCGGTACGGAGCGGTCCTGAAGGATTGTTTCCACCTCGACCCTTCGATCTATCGGACGGGCAGGGGTGTTCTTGAAAATGAGCAGGTCATAATCGCTCTCATCCGTGCTTGTTCCCGCTGCCCGGGAACCGAACAAAATGATCCCGTCAGGGTCGTACGAGGTAATGATCCGCTCGCGTATTTCTTCCAGCGTTTTCAACATGATAGTGAAATTTAGAGGAAAGGGCAGGGCAAGTCAAGGGATTGTTTTTGCAAAGAGTAGTGACGCAATGGTGCATTACGTTCGTGCGAGTGGTCTATGAATGTGGATGGTATGGTGCGCGTGGTATGACGAGAGTGAAGCGTATAGTTCGACAGGAAAAAAATTGGTGGCGGTGCAGGGACTCGAACCCCGGACACAGGGATTATGATTCCCCTGCTCTACCAACTGAGCTACACCGCCCCATGAAAAAACACGGGTAAACATACTGCATTAAAGGATTTTTGTCAAGAAAAACCGTACCGGGCCGGATTAACGTTCTTCAAGGCAGGTGGTCGAGTATTTGCAGCAGCGCTGGATGAAGTATTGTTCGTCCTTTGCCATCGCTGATGAGGACCGGACATTAAGACCCCGGATGGCAGCGTCCTGATGTATGTCGCAGGAGACCGCCCGCAAGGGCAACCTTAACGGGCAGACCTGTTCGTTTTGCCCATCTTGAGGCTTTTCAGCCTTTGTTTCTTGGCTTCTATGCGTTCCCGTTTCTTTTTGATCGATGGCTTTTCGTAATGACGTCTGTTTTTCAGCTCCCGAAACAGACCATCGGTCTGCATTTTGCGCTTAAGGAGCCGGATAGTTTTTTCTATACTTTTATCGTCAACCTTATCTCCAATTATTCGGCTTCCTTCCGCCGCCACCGCCGCCACGATCAAATCCGGAACGCTGTCCACCCTGCCCACCCCGGTCGCCGCCGCTACCGCCGGTCCGGGGACGATCCGTTTGGGGCCGGGCCTCACTGACATTGATCGTCCGGTCCAGAACGGCCGTGCCGTTGAGCGTCGCGACCGCTTTATCAGCGTCCTCGTCAGCGGCCATTTCTACGAAACCGAAACCCTTTGACCTGCCCGTTGCAGCGTCCGTGATGATCCTTACCGACTGAACTTCCCCGATGGCCGCGAATACGTCCTTGAGACTGTCTTCGGTCACGTTGTACGACAAATTGCCCACATACAGTTTCTTTGCCATGTGCTCCTCCTTTTATTTTTTATTTCGGCGGCTGGGCGGCTTTTTGCGCGGAGTTTCTTCTTCTCTGCGCCGCTTGGGGAATATCCGGATGGGCGTGCCCAGGAAGCCGAAGGCCCGGCGCAGGTTGTTCTCGATGAACCGGAGGTACGAAAAATGGACGCCGTCCGGGTAATTGACGAAGACAACAAAGGTCGGCGGTTTAATGTCCACCTGGGTAATGTAAAAATATTTCACGCGCTTGCCGCGATAGAGCGGCGGCTCGTGGTGCGCGGCAAGTTTTTCGAACACCCGGTTCAGGTCCGCCGTGGGGACCCGTTTCGAGGCCTCGACCATGACCTTATCGATCTCGTCGAAGACCTTGGTGATGCGCTGCCTCGTTGTTGCCGACATGGTGAGCACGGGCGCGTAGTCGACGAACTTGAGCTTCTGCTCGGCCTGCACCATCATCCGTTTATATTCCTCTTCCTTGTCGGTGACCAGGTCCCATTTGTTCAGGATGATGATGATCGCCTTGCCGGCCTCGTGCGCCAGGCCGATGATCCGTTCGTCCTGCTCGGTGATGCCTTCGACGGCATCGATCAGGACGAGCGCCACGTCGGCGCGGTCCAGGCTTTTGATGGCCCGCATGACGCTGTATTTCTCGACGCCCCGGGTGACCTTGCCGCGGCTTCTGATGCCTGCCGTGTCCACGAGCACATATTTCCTGCCGTAGTACTGGTACTGGCTGTCCACGGCATCCCTCGTCGTGCCTGAGACCGGGCTTACGATCATCCGGTCCTCTCCGATGAGCGCGTTGACAAACGACGATTTCCCCACGTTGGGCCTGCCGATAATCGCTATGCGCGGATGGATTTCTTCCGGCTCGGTTTCGGTCACCGGAAGGAGCTTCGTCAGTTCATCCATGAGCTCGGAAAAGCCGGGACCGTGCTGCGACGACAGGGGATAGAGCGTGTCGATGCCGAGGCGGTAAAAGTCCAGGATGAGGCCCTCATGCCGGGCACCGTCAACCTTGTTCACGGCATACAGCACGGGTTTGCCCGAGGCCCGGAGTCGTTGACACACTTCGATATCGGCCGGCAGCAGGCCCTGCTGTCCGTCCATAAGGAAAACGATGATGTCCGCTTCTTCAATGGCGAGCGTGGTCTGCTCGCGCATCTTGGTGTACATGGGATCGTCGGTCTCCGGCTCGAACCCGCCGGTGTCGATGATGAGGAAGTGCCTGCCCTCCCATTCCGCGTTGGCGTAGTTGCGGTCCCGCGTCACGCCGGGCTTGTCTTCTACGATGGCGAGGTTCCTGCCGATGATCCGGTTGAAGAGGGTCGACTTGCCGACATTCGGCCGGCCGACTATGGCGATGACTTGTTTGGGCATAATAAGCACCCGATAATAACCACGGAGGCAGAGGCGCGGCGGACCGCTACCAATGCAGGGTTACGCCTTTCTCAATGGTTGACAGCGAAGACACTATATCATTATTGCGCGCTTCATTACAAGAAAAAACCTTGCGAAGCACTGCTGTTTATGTTATTTATTGACATTCGGCGTTGACATTCGGCGGGTCCGAGCTGGAGGTTCAGGTGAGTGCAAAGAACGGTGTCGTTGTCATAGTTTTTTTCATGCTGCTGTTTTCCGCGTCGCATGCGACCGCGGAGCTTTACCGATGGGTGGACAAGGACGGGCAGGAGTTCTTCACGAACGAGCGCACGAAGGTCCCGCAGGAGTACCGGAGCACGGCCGCGGCGCTCAAGACCGACGATAATCGGGTCAGCGTCGGAGAAAAACCGGCACGGCCGCACTCGCCTTCGGTGGAGGTCAGGGAACACCGTGACAAGAACGGCCGCAACGAAGCGTGGTGGCGCCTGCGTGCCGGGAACCAGCGTCTGGAGCTTCACAAGCTTGAGGACGACCTTGATCTGCTGCTGAAGAGAGAGCAGGACCAGGAAAGGAAATCGACGCGGACATCCGGAAAAAAGAAAAAGTCTTCAGCGGCCAATGACCGGAAAAAGCTGCAGCTTGAAAAGAAGATTGCCCAGGCAAAACGCCGGCTAGAGGTGGATCTTCCCGAAGAAGCGCGCAAGGCTGATGCGTACCCCGGATGGCTGCGGGAATAACAGTGCGTTTCCCGGGATATGGGCATTATGAAAAAAATCATCGTTGCTGAGAACCTCCTGCCGGTCTTCGACAGCAATAAAAGCATCTTCAGGAGGGGTGGCATCACGCTTTTTGCCGCCCAATCTTCAGAAGAGATCATTAATCTGCATAGCGCCAAGAATGCGGACCTTATTATAACCGATCAGGCACTTCCACTTATGGGCGCGCTCAAGCTGTGCGCCGCCATCCGCCGTGATGGTCAACTGAAAAAAGTGTCCATCATCGTGACCGGCGACACCAGCGGGGAGAGCGGGGCCCACTGTCTGGAGGCAGGGGCCAACGCCTTTCTCCCGGCGCCGGTCGACCCCGTGGCGCTTTTTTCCACCGTGTTCGAACTACTCCTGGTACCGCAGCGGAAGGACATGCGGGTGCTGCTGCGCGCCTCCGTAAAAGGACGTGAAGGCGATGCGTCCTTTTTTGCGGCGTCACAGAATATCAGCATCTCGGGCATGATGCTGGAGACCGACCGGAGTCTTGTGCCGGGGGACCGGCTGACCTGTTCATTTAACATCGCACACAACGAGATCGGGGTTTCCTGTATAATCGTACGGGCGGACCGGGCCTCTTCCGGGAGACACCGGTACGGCGTGCAGTTCCTGAACCTGGATACGAAGTCGCTCATCATCCTAGAGAATTTTGTCAGGGCCCAGGCACGGCAGTAGTATCGCGACACGTTAAAAACGAGACATGCATCAGCGATTCGGCGCATTTGGGAAACGCGACCTACGACTTCAATATTTTATCGTAGGAGTTCCCCAAACGGTCCGCACCATTTCGTGATGTTTTTCAATGTCCCTTGGAGGGTGGGTTGGACGAACGGTACGATTTTAAGAAAGTTGAAGAACGCTGGCAGCGCTTCTGGCAGGAGAGCGGCACCTTCAAGGTGACCGAGGACGCTTCAAAGCCGAAGTACTACTGTCTGGAGATGTTCCCCTACCCGTCGGGCCGGATCCATATGGGCCACGTGCGGAATTACGCCATCGGCGATGTGGTGTCGCGTTACAAACGGATGCGCGGATTCAACGTGCTCCACCCCATGGGCTGGGATTCCTTCGGCCTGCCGGCGGAGAACGCGGCGATCAAACACGGCATTCATCCCCAGAAGTGGACCCTGGAGAATATCGCCTTCATGCGGGACAAGCAGCTCAAGCGGCTCGGGTTGTCCTACGACTGGGACCGCGAGGTGACCACCTGTCTCGAGGAATACTATCGCTGGAACCAATGGTTCTTCATCAAAATGTACGAACGGGGGCTCGCGTACAAGAAGCTCTCCTATGTGAACTGGTGCCCGTCGTGCAATACCGTGCTGGCGAACGAACAGGTGGAGGACGGCCTGTGCTGGCGCTGCAGTTCCATCGTGCAGCACAAGGAGCTGGAACAGTGGTTCTTCAAGATCACGGCCTATGCCGAAGAGCTGCTTGCCAACTGCGACAAACTCACGGGCTGGCCTGAGCGCGTGCTCACCATGCAGCGCAACTGGATCGGCAAGTCAACGGGCGTGGAAGTGGACTTCACGGTCGAAAGCACTGGTGAAAAGCTGGCGATCTTCACGACGCGCCAGGACACGCTGTTCGGCGTGACCTTCATGAGCATCGCGCCCGAGCACCCCATGCTCGAATCGCTTATTCAGGGCAAACCACAGGCTAACCTTGTCCGCGCCTTTGTTCAGCGTGTGATGAGCGAGGACAAGGCTACCCGTACCGACGAAAATCAGGAGAAGGAAGGCGTGTTCACCGGCGCCTATGCGATCAATCCCCTGAACAACGAAAAGGTGCCGGTCTGGGTTGCGAACTTCGTGCTCATGGAATACGGGACGGGCGCGATTATGTCCGTGCCGGCCCATGACCAGCGCGATTTCGAGTTTGCGAAGAAGTACACTTTGCCCATTCGTGTTGTGATCCAGGATGCAGAGAAGAATCTTGCTGCCGAAACCATGCAGCAGGCCTCTGTCGGCAACGGCGTCATGGCGAACTCGGGCATCTTTGACAAACTCACGAACACGGAAGCAAAGGATAAGATCGCCGATCATGTGGAGCAGGAAAAACTCGGCAAACGCACCGTGAATTTCAGGCTTCGCGACTGGGGTATCTCGCGCCAGCGTTACTGGGGAACGCCGATCCCGATCATCTACTGCGAGAAGTGCGGGACCGTGCCGGTGTCCGAAAAAGACCTGCCGGTGCGCCTTCCGGTTGATGTTGAGTTCACAGGCCAGGGCCGCTCCCCTCTTGCCGAGTTAACATCGTTCCGCGAAACGACCTGCCCGACGTGCGGCGGTAAGGCGCGGCGTGAAACAGATACCATGGACACCTTCGTCGACTCATCGTGGTATTTCCTGCGCTATTGTTCTCCCAAAGAGGACAAGGCGCCTTTTGACAAGAAAGCGGTCGGATACTGGATGAGCGTGGACCAGTATATCGGCGGCATCGAGCACGCCGTGCTCCACCTGCTTTATGCCCGGTTCTTTACCAAGGTGATCCGCGACCTCGGACTCTTCGACGGCGACGAGCCGTTCCTGAACCTGCTGACCCAGGGCATGGTGATCAAGGACGGCGCCAAGATGAGCAAGTCCAAGGGCAATGTGGTCGACCCGGACTTCATCCTGTCGAAATACGGCACGGACACGGCACGGCTGTTCTCGCTTTTTGCCGCGCCGCCGGAGCGCGACCTCGAGTGGAGCGACCAGGGCGTGGACGGCGCCTACCGGTTCCTGCACCGTGTCTGGGCCATCGTGTACAAGCACAACGAGGCGGTCAAACCGGTGAAGCCTGCGGGAGAGGCCCGGGGGGACAAGCTCTACCGAAAAACGCACCTGACGATCAAGAAGGTGACCGAGGATATCGAACGCGAATTCCATTTCAACACCGCGATCTCAGCGCTTATGGAACTGGTGAACGAGATGTACGACTACACGTCGAACGGTATAACGGACGCGCAACTGCCGGTGCTGCGAACGGCCATCGACGCGCTTACGCTGCTCATTGCGCCCTTTGCCCCGCACTTTGCCGAAGAGCTCTGGGAATCGATGGGCGGGAAGGGTACGATCGCGAACGCCGCCTGGCCGCAGCACGACCCCGAGGCGATCGTGGCCACGGAAATGACGATCGTGGTGCAGGTGAACGGCAAGGTCAGGAGCAAACTGACGCTTCCGGCCGGGACCCCGGACAAGGACGTCGAGGCGGCGGCGCTCTTGGACCCGAAGGTCAGAGAGTTCATGAACAACAAGCTGCCGAAAAAGGTGATCGTGGTCCAGGGGAAGCTCGTGAATGTAGTGGTGTAAATCACTGCGGGGGGAGTGCCCCCGTGAGAAGCCGAGGATAAACAGCGTGCAGAGTAACCGTATCAGATCCGTTGTTCTTCTGGCAGTGCTCCTGTTCGCCTCCTCCTGCGGGTACCATCTCTCCGGGACCGGCGGTCTGGTGCCGGAGGGAACAAGGCTTGTTGCCGTTCCCGTGTTCATCAACGGTACAAATGAGCCCTATGTGGATGTGGAGGTGACGCGGGCCGTGGTACAGGAGTTCCTGACCGACGGCAGGCTGAAGGTCGTCAGTCCCGAAGAGGCGGAACTGGTCCTCCATGGCAAGGTGACTAAATACGAGGTCCTGCCGCTCTCATTCACGGCCTCTGCCCATATTCAGCAATACAAGGTGCGTTTCACGGTGGAGGCACGTCTCGAGGACCTGAGAACAAAAAAGACCCTGTGGCAGGAAAAAGGGATCACGTCGCTTTTCATCTCGGACTATTCAGTGGCCTATGAACCTGTCACCGCTCTGACGTCGACGGTACCGGTCGGTGAGGCGGCGAATATATCACAGACGAAGATCTCGAAGGAGTCGGCCATTCAAAAGGCGAGCCGCGACATTGCCTGGACGATCCGAAGCCTTGTGCTGGAAGGTTTTTAAATGCAGGTTTTGCCACAGAGGCCCGCGACCGGGGGTCACCGAGAATGCTGAAGCATCAAGACCTCATGTCCAGCATCAAACAGGGGAAACTCCTCCCCGCCTATCTGCTCTTCGGCGATGAGGAGTTCCTGCTCCAGGAGGCTGTTGATCTGCTCACGGCCAAGGTCGTGGACCCCGCGGCCAGGGACTTCAACTACAACGTTGTTTATTGCCGCGACACCCCGGTCTCGGACATCGTGAACTTTGCGCAGACCCTTCCGTTCATGTCCGCAAAGCGGCTGGTGATCGCCAAGGACCTGGATGCGCTCAAGGCCGCTGATCTGGAAGAGCTGATTGCCTACCTGAAGGACCCGTCGCCCAGCACCTGTCTGGTGCTGATCTCGAGCCAGGGAAAATACGACAAAAAATCCGTGATCGCCGCGGTGGAGTCGCACGGCGCCGTAACCCGGTTCTATGCGCTCCTGGACCGGGAGCTCGTTGCCTGGATCGAGGCCTGGGCAAAGGCACGGGGACTGTCGATGCAGCGCGACGCAGCGCCCTACCTGTGGCAGACCATCGGGAATGACCTGCAAAAAATCGGCAATGAGCTGCAGAAAGTCGAGCTCTTCATCAAGGAGCGGAAAACGATTACCTTTGATGATGTCAAAACCGTGATCGGAGATTTTCGGGAATACACGTCCTTTGATCTGGCTGATGCGATCGGCCGCAAGAACAGGGAGCAGGCACTTCTCATCCTGTCCCGGTTGGTCCAGGAAGGGGAACAGCCGGTGGGCCTGCTCGGTTCTATCTCCTGGAATTTCCGGCGGCTCATGCAGGCCAAGTCCATGGAGCTTGCGGGGCTGGGACCTGACGAGCTCATGAAAAAACTACGGCCCCCGGTGATCTTTCACCAGGCGTTGAAGTTCAAAGAACAGATGAAGTGTTTTTCACTAGTCGAACTGCGCAGGGTCTTCGAGGTTCTTCTCTCGACCGATCAGGCGCTCAAATCAAGCGGGCTGGGTGGACGGCTGGTGCTGGAACGGATGATCCTGAGGATGTGCGGGAAGTGAGTGGATGGAAGACGGGAAGATGAAATGCTGAGAAGTTGAGAAGTTGAGACATACCGATCTTCCCAACTTCTCAATTTCATAACTTCAGCATTTATGCAGCAGTGATCTTGCCTACCTTGATGGAAAGGCGGGAGATCTTGCGGGATGCGGTGTTCTTATGCAGGAGGCCCTTTGATGCCGCCTTGTCATAGGCTTTCATGGCCTGGTGCATGGCTTCTTTGGCTACGGCGGAGTTTTTAGACTCAACAGCCTGCTCTACCTTCTTCGTCAGGGTCTTGAGCATGGATTTTGCGGATGCATTGAGCAGGCGCTTTTTGTCGGCCTGTTTCTGCCTCTTGATCACGGATTTGTGTATTGCCGGCATACGAGTGTTCCTCCTTGGATTTATAAAACAGATGGAATTTTTAACATAAATAACAGGCAACTGTCAAGTAAAAAAAGGGGTATTTACCGGATAAACCCTTTTCTTACAGGCTCTTTTTCTGATACCGTGCGGCATGGACGGAATCATCCATTTTCACTTCTCGAGGTGTTCAGGCATGTCTTCTGAAAAAGTGCAAGTGGCTAAAGCGGCAGGAATCATCGGCTCAGCCACGCTCGCCTCGCGTCTTATGGGCTATGCGCGGGACATGGTCATGTCCTGGGCCTTTGGCACAGGCCTGGCCGCGGACGCCTTCTATGTGGCTTACCGCATCCCGAACCTTCTGCGCGAGCTTCTTGCGGAAGGATCCATGTCCGCGGCGTTCATCCCGGTCTTTACCGAGACGCTTACCAAAGAGTCAAAGGAAAGCGCACGCCATCTGGCGAATGCGGTCTTTGCGCGGTTGCTGGTGATTCTCGCGGTCCTGACCCTGCTGGGCATCATCTTTGCGCCTTTTGTGGTCAAGGCGATCGCCTGGGGGTTCAAGGCTGATCCCGACAAATACGCGACAACCGTTGCGCTTACGCGCATCATGTTCCCCTACCTGTTGTTCATTGGATTAGCTGCCCTGGCCATGGGCATATTGAACTCGCTCCGGTCGTTCCTGGCTCCGGCGCTTTCGCCGGTGATGCTGAATGTCATGACTATCTCGTCGGTACTGCTCAGCATCTGGCTCCTGCCGAATCCCATCTATGGTGTCGCTGTGGGCGTGGTTGTGGGCGGTCTGTTCCAGTTCCTGATCCAGGTGCCGGGGCTTAAAAAACAGGGAATGATGATGCGGCCCGAGTTTCAGCCGAGCCACCCCGGGGTCGCGAAAATCGGGCGGCTCGCTCTGCCGATCATGCTGAGCTCTTCCGTAACCCAAGTCAATATCTTCGTCAGCACCATCCTTGCCTCCTTCCTCGCCACCGGGAGCATTACCTATCTCTTTTACGGCATGCGGTTCATTCATTTCCCGCTCGGCATCTTCGGCATTGCCATTGCGACAGCGGTGCTGCCGACCATGTCCGCCCAGGCAGCGCGCGGGGAGACCGAGTCTTTTCGCGACACCCTGTCACTGGGGCTTCGGCTTGTGTTCTTTATCATGTTCCCGGCCATGGCCGGTCTCATCGTGCTTCGCGTCCCGATTGTGAACCTGCTGCTCGAGCACGGCCAGTTCGACCGGATATCGACAGCAGGAACGGCTGCCGCCATCCTGTATTACTCCATCGGACTCTGGGCCTTTGCCGGCGTGCGCATCGTTGCCCAGGCCTTCTACTCGCTCCAGGATACCAAAACACCCGTCAAGATCGCCGCCCTTGCCATGGTCACGAACATCCTGCTCAGCATCATCCTTATGGGGCCGCTGGCCCATGGCGGCCTGGCGCTTGCCACGTCGCTTGCGGCCATGCTGAACATCGGGTTGCTTACCTGGCAGCTCAGGAAAAAGATCGGCCGCATGGACGGCAGGAGGATCCTTGCCTCGCTCCTCAGGATAATACCGGTATCCGCTGCCATGGGCGCCATCGGCTGGTGGGTCAGCAGAAACACGGTTTGGGAGCTGCGGGGGAATACGCTGTACAAGTCTGAACTGCTTGCGGGCACCATGGTTGTGAGTGTGCTTTTTTATGGTTTTATGATGTGGGTCTTAAGGAGCGAGGAGCTGAAGTTCATCTGGGGGATGGTGAAAAGAAAAAAAGGGTCAAGGGGCAAGGGGCAGGAGGCATAGAACTATGAATCATGGCGTGAAGGCTATTATCTTCAAGACGGTTCTCGGTTGGGCAGGCGTGGCTGCTTCGGAGCAGGGAATATCCCGGATCGTTCTGCCGAAGAAGGATAAAAAGGCTGTTGAGCGGGAGCTGGGGAATGGGGGGATCGAAGTACTTGCTTCTCCTTTCCTTGCAAAAGCGGTAAAGCTCCTTACGCGTTACTTCTCCGGCGAAAGCGTTTCATTTGACGTGCCCCTCGATTTGCGGTATTATACGCCCTTCCAGCAGGCGGTATGGCAAGCGGCTGCGGCGGTCCCTTCCGGCGAGACGCGGCCCTATGCATGGATCGCAAAGCGAATCAGGAACCCGAAGGCTGCTCGGGCCGTGGGCCAGGCGCTCGGCGCGAATCCGGTTCCAATCATCATTCCCTGCCACCGCGTCATCAGTTCAGCAGGAACGATGGGCGGGTTCTCCGGCGGGCCGGGGATGAAGAAGAAGCTACTGGATCTGGAGAAGGGGAAGGGGAAGTGGAAGATGGGAAGTTGAGAGGGTAAGAAGGTAGGAAGGTAAGAAGAGGAAATTATGATTTTACTGCGACTCATCGTAGGCCCGCTCCAGGTGAACTGTTTCATTGTCGCCGACGAAAAGACCAGGGAAGCCGTGGTCATCGATCCCGGTGACGATGCCGGGGACATCCTGAAGCTTATCAATGAAAATGAACTCAAGGTCAAGTACATCGTGAACACCCACGGCCACTTTGACCACATCGGCGCGAACAAGGCCGTCAAGGAGGCCACGGGGGCGGAGCTGCTCATCCACGAAGCTGATGCACCGCTGATGGCTTCGGCTGCCGGCCATGCTTCGGTGTTCGGCATGAAGTCGATCTCTTCCCCGCCTCCCGACCGCTTTGTGAAGGACGGCGATGTGATCACTGCCGGGGAAATTGCGCTCAAGGTCGTGCACATGCCAGGTCATTCCCAGGGCGGCATCTGCCTGCTCACGCAGGGTGTGGCTTTCACCGGAGATTCGCTCTTTGCCGGTTCCATCGGCAGGACCGATTTTCCGGGCGGCGATCTCAAGACCCTGCTCCGCTCAATCAAAAAGAACCTCCTGACTCTGCCGGACGACACCAAGGTCTTTTCCGGACACGGTCCGGCGTCCACCATCGGCGATGAACGGAACGAGAACCCTTTTCTGAATGACCAATCCGGATTTTGATTATTCGTCCCTCGTCAAAAAGGAGCGTATAGCATGAACGCAAAAGACCTCCGCTGGACACAGCGCTTTCATAATTTCAGTAAAGCCCTGAGCCAGTTGGCTGAGGCGGTGAACTTGGCACGGCAACGGGAGCTTTCCAAACTGGAAAAGCAGGGCATAATCCAGACTTTTGAATTCACCCATGAGCTGGCCTGGAATACGCTCAAAGATTTTTTTGAAAATCGCGGCGCTCAAAACATCTATGGTTCGAAAGACGCCACCAGGGAAGCGTTCAAGGCTGGCTTGATAGAAAACGGCGAGACGTGGATGGATATGATTAAGAGTAGAAACCAGACCACCCATACTTACGATGAAGCGATTGCAGCCGAAATAGTGAACGCCATTCTGAACGCGTACTTTGCGGAATTTAATGCCTTGCAAGCCATGATGAAAAAATTGAAAGAAGAAGAGCTATCGTGAAGTACGGACTGAGCGATAAGACGATCGGACAAATACAGGCCGTCTTCTCCAACTTCCCCGAAGTGGACAAGGCGGTGTTATACGGTTCACGCGCCAAGGGGAATTTTAAACAGGGTTCCGATATTGACCTGACGCTGTACGGCAACGGCTTGTCCCTGACGATCCTCCACAAAATTGAAAACGAACTCGACGACTTGCTCATGCCCTATAAGATTGACCTGTCCATTTTTGAGCAAATAGCTGATCCTGATGTTGTCGACCATATCCAGCGTGTGGGAGTTGTATTTTACGAGAAATGCGAGCGGTTTTAATTTTGAATGGTGTGATTACGTGGTAAAAGGCTCCTTCGAATTCTATTCTCGGTTTGCGAGGCGTGCTGAAACACAACCAGAAGGGCAGAGCAATGTCAATATGGCAATTTTCAAGTCTGCCCACAATACGCCCCTTATTGATTTTCCTCTGCGATCTCTGCGTTCTCTGCGGTCAAATGCTCTTTTTAGGTTCAATGGTTCTGCAGGTGGCTCCTTAATAATGATCACGACACTGGGCGATACATAGGGTATCATCATTAATAGAATATACCAGGCGATGCTGCGCATCTATACGCCGTGACCAAAATCCTGACAACTGGTGTTTAAGAGGTTCCGGCTTGCCAATTCCGGTGAAGGGGTCCTGCTGAATATCTCTTATAAGCTGGTTGATTCTCTTAAGTACCATGCGATTGGAAGCTTGCCAGTAAAGATAATCCTCCCACCCTTTGGCAGAGAATTTAATCAGCATCAATAAGCTCTTTTACTGTACCACCGCCGTTTTGTAATTCTACAACAGATTCAAGCAATCGCTGTGCCCCTTTAGGATTCCTCAGAAGGTATGCTGTTTCTTCAAGACTCTGATAATCGTCAAGTGACATTATAACAACAGGCTTTCCCCGCTGACTCGTTACCACTACCGGTGCGTGGTCTTCATTCACCTTGCGCATTACATCCGCCAAATGCTGGCGTGTATGTGTATAGGTTAACGCGTTCATTTCAACACCTCACTCTATAAAGTATGTACATAACATAGCACATAGTGTAATTATAATCAATATTTTTCTTAAGCTTTTGCTGTATTCCAACAACTGACCGCTGATAGCTAGCGTACTTGCTCCCACGCTCCGCGTGGGAGCAAGTACGCAGACTAAAGAAGTGACCCCAATGGTTCCATTTTGGGTAACTTTCCCCTTGACAGTAGTATCACAATATGATACTTACTGTCCATGGCTTCAAAGCGGCAAAAAACACTGGCGCTCATATTTGAGAACCCGATCAGGTCGGATGTCAATTGGGCGGATATTATTGCATTACTGCAACATATCGGCGCCGAGATAAGTGAAGGGAAGGGCTCAAGGGTTCGGATTGCCCTCAACGGAATCAGAGCTGTTTTTCACCGTCCACACCCGGGAAAGGAAACCGACAAGGGAGCGCTCAAGTCAATGCGCCGGTTTCTTGTCGAAACAGGAGTGAAACCATGATGGAGTACAAAGGTTATACGGCAAGGGTAGAGTTTGATGATGAGGCAGAACTATTTCATGGCGAAGTGATCGGCATAAAAGATGTGGTCACCTTCCAGGGGAAGACTGCCAGGGGGCTTAAGAAGATCTTCAAGGAATCTGTAGATGATTATCTAGCCTTCTGTAAAGAACGTGGCGAGGACCCCGACAAGCCCTTTACGGGTAAATTTCTTATCCGCATTTCTCCTGAATTGCACAGAAAGATTTATCTGTCCGCCAAACTTTCCAATGAGAGCATTAACGCATGGATGAATGAGAAACTGGACCACGTGGTTAATGAAGACCTGAAAGAGTGCGGGGTTTAAAGGTAATTTTGACGGAATGAATGGCAGCTCATTTGTCGGTTGGCGCAGTGCGCCGGTGACAACCAAGCGGGCTTGGCTGGTTATGGCAGGGTATTATTGCAACTTCTCTGCACTGTCAAGCGGAAAGCACTCTATGAACCAACGTCCCTAAGCACCTCTTATCTGTTGCAGGTGCGTAGAGACATCTAAGCGGGCTTGGCGTGACATGAGGTAATAGTAAGGACTTTCGATAGCAATGTTCTTCCAAGAGTTTTGCAACGTAAGTAACAACGTTATAATTCTACCAAGGTCTTCCTTGTCAACTGAAAGAACTCTATAAACCAATGTCCCCAAGTTCGTCTCCCCAAGTTCGTCCCCAAGTTTCGAATAGAAACACCGTCCCCAAGTTTGTCTTAATACAAACGCATTTATTTATGTTAAAAATCTCCCCTGACCCCTTGCTTACTACTTGCAGGGACAGGCTTCGGAACTATCTTTACAGCCCTCGTATCTTCGCCTATTGCCTTGCCATTGTGATAGAGCCTTATCTCATCAATGCCCCCGCCTGTGTCTTTCGCAGAGACCGTAATTGCTATTGTATCGGCGCTGAATTCCTTATTCGGCTCAGGAGAGGTAATCCTTACATCAGGAGGCGTTAAGATTCCTTTCCTTATATCTGCAACCGTATCAACCTTTGTGCCCTGAAGAACAGAGGCGACATAAACAGGATTAAAAAACTTTTCATAGAAATTGTCTATGGAATAAACGTTGTTTCCAACCCGAACATTCAGATGCTTGGCGCCATTCGGTGAGGCATTGAAGTAGCCTTCCGGTGTGATGATAACCCATTCGCCGTCCTCAAAGGCATATAAATCTGCGAGCTTTTTCCCCGTTTTTCTGTTCTGCAGAACCAGCTTATGCTGCTCTTCTTTTGCGGTAAAGTCGCCAGTGTTCTTTATGAAGTAATAAAGAAAATAACCGTAATGATCATCATTCTTGGAATCTTGGTCTAAAAAGACCGCGGGAATCTGACTATAGTATAGTGGACCCCAAAAATCGGACAATAGTTTAAGATGGTAACCTGCCGTTAAAAGGAGCAGGTAATGAGTGAGAAAAAGCGCAAAAATTTCAGCAGTCAGTTCAAAGCCAAGGTCGCGCTTGAGGCGATCCGAGGGGTC
>JANPMZ010000375.1:0-4559 GCA_031427195.1 Nitrospirota bacterium | reverse complement strand
CCCGACGCGACGCTGAGCGACCTTGAACAGACCTGCGCCGAGGCAAAAAAATATGGATTTACCTGCGTTGTGGTGAACAGCTCCTATGTTGCCCGGGCCAAGGAATTGCTGAACAACACGCTCATCAAGGTCTGTGCTGTCGTCGGATTCCCTCACGGCGCGTGCACCACGACGGTCAAAATCGTTGAAGCCATGGAGGCGATGAAGAATGGCGCGTCAGAGCTCGACATTGTCGCGAACATCGGCATGATAAAATCGGGCAAATTCGACTTTGTAGAGATCGACCTCAAGAACGTCCTCGCCCTCACTCCCCAGAAGGTCCATAAGATCATCATCGAGACCGGCCTGCTCACGCCTGAGGAAATAACCCGCACCTGCCAGATCGCGGCAGCAGCCGGAGCTGAGTTCGTCAAGACCTCGACAGGCTTCGGCGCCCGCGGCGCAACGGTGGAAGACCTGCTGCTCATGCGCAAGGCTGTCGGCTCCCAATGCCGCATCAAAGCCTCGGGCGGGATCAAGGACCTGGCAACACTGACCACACTCGTTGAGGCGGGAGCTGAACGCATCGGCACGAGCGCGGGCGCGGCGATTATGGAAGAGTATCTGAAAAGCAGGTAGACAGTTTCCACACGTGCAAAATGCAAAAATCAAAACAGAAGAAAGAGACACTATTGCGTAAGACCATACCTCAATTTTGCAATTTGCATTGGTTACGGCTGAAAGCCGCTCTATGACAACTCCTCTAAAAAAACTCCTCACCCCTGAAATGCGCTGGAAGACAATCACCCTGTTCGCCTTCATCATCGCATGCATGGCATTGCTCGGCATACAGGTCAATCGCCGGATCGTGACATCCCGTATGGTGACGCAGGTGCAGATCGAAACAGGATGGAAAACAGCGGGCCTGGAGCTCGCCACGCATACCATCGCACAAAAGGAAAATTTCTGGAAGGTCGCAAAGCAGTATCAGGTAAATATCGACTCGATCATCGGTGCGAACCAGGGTCTGGCAAAACTGAGCGCTGCCTTGGGCCAGAAGATCCGTGTCCCCAACCAGCGGGGCGTCGTTCATCTGATAGAGGTCGGAGACAGCGCAGAGACGATCGCCGCGCTCTATAGCGTACCGGTGGCCTCCATTGCAGCGCTGAACAACTTCCAACCTGAGCACATTCTCGTCCCCGGGCTCGAGCTTTTCATCGCAGGAGCGAAACCTGCCAGATTAAGTGAAAACATGACAGCGCAGTATAGCCTGCGCGGCATTTTTGGTTCCCCCCTGCCCGGCAGGATCACGTCAGGCATGGGCATGCGCAAACACCCGGTAGGCGGTTTCCGCGGCAGGCATACGGGCCTGGACCTTGCTGCATCTCCGGGAACGCGCATTGACGCTGCAGCGGCAGGCACCGTGCTCCAGACCGGCGAAGGCGAGTACATCGGCAAGTTCGTCATCCTGAGCCATAAGGATTCATACACCACACTCTACGGACACTGCTCCCAGATCCTTACGACTGCGGGAAAGAGCGTTAAAAAAGGTCAGATCATCGCCAAGGTCGGCAATACCGGACGAACAACCGGCCCCCACCTCCACTTCGAGATACGGAAGAACGGCATTCCCCAGAATCCCCTCAGCTATCTGTGGTAAGCAGCGGAACGAAAAATAGGTAGTGCCCTTTGGGTAGAGTAGAGAGCTGGTTGCTGCCGCTTTAGGTTCGGCTTGTCTGTTCCCGTCCCTTTCGTCTGACGGTGCCTCAATAGCCGAACCATTGCCGCCTTGGCCAGCCTTCCCTCATCAAACCGTGCATGCGGTTTTCCCGCACACGGCTTTCCGATGTTCTTCACCGTAAGGCATGCGCCTTCGTCCAGCCCGCTGTCGTCGGCACTTTATAGAGCCCATACTTCTCATACAAAGACCTGTTGGTGAACCTGGTAAACCCTGCTGCCCTGCTTTTGATCTTGTGCCGCTTTCGCAGATGTGTGCGTACTCGCGCTTCCACATGGAACTTGAGACGATTGAACGCTTTGCTGCTGTTGCGGTAATGGAAATAGCCGACCCAGCCCCGGAGGGCGGAGTTGACCTCATCGATTATCACGCTGAGCGGTTTCGGTGTCATTCGTCTCTCTGTTAAGGCGAAATCCGGCGTGCGCCGAGAAAGTGTTTTTTCCAGTAGGGATCGTCGAGGCTCTCCTCGCGCACGCGCTTGCCGGTGCTCGGCGCATGCACGAACCGGCGCTTGTTGGTGAGAATACCGACGTGGGAGTATTTTTTTCCGGACTGATCGAAGAACAGGAGGTCGCCTCTCCGCATGTCGCGCGACAGGATCGGCACGGTGCGCTTCACCAGCGATCCGGTCCCGTGCGGCAGGTCAACGCCGGCGGAAAGATAACTGTAGCGCACGAGACCGCTACAGTCGAACCCCTCAGGATTGTCGCCCCGGTACTGATAAGGCTTGCCGACCATGGTGAGGGCCGTATCCGCCGCCTTATCCGCCGCGGCAGAGGAGTATTTTCCGAAAGGTCGCGGCGGTGCTGAAACGCAGCCGAAGAACAGGGCCATGCTGCAAAGTACTGCGATGATGAAACGCTGATACACGTCCTGCTCCTTTCTGTGGAACTCATCCTAAGCAATCGCCGCAGGAATGTCAACCGCAACATGCGCCCGTGATGCTTTTCAACACGGCGCAAAACCTGTTTCACCGCCGGCGCAACCCAGAATCCCCTTGACCCCTGTTTCCCGCCCTGTTATATTCCCCTCATGAAACATACCATTACCTTCGTCCCGGACAACGTCACTGTCACGGTCGACGACACCACCAATCTCTTCAAGGCCGTGAAGTCCGCGGGAGTCTACGTGCTCTCGTCCTGCGGCGGCAAGGGCAACTGCGGCAAATGCAAGGTCATCATCAAAGAGGGCACGGTCGAACCCGGCAAGTCCCGGTCGTACCTCTCTGCTGAAGAAATCGAACGCGGCTACGCGCTCGCCTGCCATTCGAAGATCACCAGCGACCTCGTTGTCGAGATCCCGCAGGAATCGCGCATGCAGGCCAAACACAAGATCGCCACGGGCGCGAACACGGACGAGATCATCAGGCTCATGGAGGCCGCCGGCGGATGCCTGGAATCGCGTATCAGACGCGTGTACCTCGAGATCAATCCACCCACCATCGACGACAACATAGCCGACTATGAACGGCTCCGGCGGGCCCTTGATCAAAAGGGTTTTGACGCCTCGCACCTCCATATGAACTATCTCGTGCTGAGCAAGTTGTCGCATGTGCTCCGCGAGACGAACTGGAAGGTCACGGTCTCCCTGTTCACCGTCACCTCGGTGCTCGAAGTGCTCGACATCTTTCCGGGCGATGCCACGAAGGCTCGCTACGGCGCTGCGATCGACATCGGCACGACCACGGTCGTCGTTTACCTGGTGGACATGACGAACGGCTATATCGTCGGCATGGCCTCAACTTACAACAGTCAGGTGAAGTGCGGCGACGACGTGATCACCCGCATCGTCTATGCCACGGAGCGGAACGGGCTTAAGGAACTCCAGGGACTCGCCATGGGAAACATCAACACCATGCTTGCGGATCTCGCAGAAAAGAGCAAAGTCCCGCCGGGTATGATCGACTACATCGTCGTGGCCGGCAACACCACCATGATGCACCTCTTCTACGGTATCGATCCCCAGCACATTCGCGAGGAGCCCTATATTCCGGCAGCCACGTTCTTCCCGCTTGTACGCGGCAAGCACGCCGGGTTCAAGACCGAGCCCCAGGCCATCATCTATTCCATGCCGAATGTGGCAAGCTACGTGGGCGGAGACATCACCTCGGGCATCCTGGTATCGCAGATCCACAAGCAGGAGGCGGTCTCGCTCTTCATCGACATCGGCACCAACGGTGAGATCGTGCTCGGCAACAAGGAGTGGCTCGTGACCGCGGCCTGCTCGGCGGGCCCGGCCTTCGAAGGCAGCGGCATCAAGTTCGGCATGCGCGCCATGGAAGGGGCCATCGAAGAGGTGGAGATCGACCCCAAAACCTACGAGGTGAACTTCCGGGTCATCGGCGACGTGAAGCCCATTGGCGTCTGCGGCTCCGGCATGATCGACGCCCTGGCCGAAATGTATCTGTCGGGCGTCATCGACCAAAAGGGAAAGATCCGGGAAGAGATCGGGTCCAATCGCATCAGGCGCGGCGAGAGCGGCCTCGAATACGTGCTGGCCTGGCGGGTGGAGAGCGCCATCAACAAGGAGATCGTGCTGACCGAGGTGGACCTGGACAACCTGATCCGCGCCAAGGGCGCCATCTACGCGGGCTTTGCCACGCTCTTATCCCATATGGGCATGGGGTTCCATGACATCGATAAACTCTACATCGCCGGCGGCTTCGGCAGGTATATCGACGTGGAGCGCGCCATCACCATCGGCATGCTGCCCGACCTCCCGGTCGAGAAGTTCCAGTTCCTCGGCAACACGTCAATCATGGGCGCCTACTACGCCCTGCTCTGCGACCGCTTGCGGCACGAGGCCGAGGAGATCGCGAAGAAGATGACCTACGTGGAGCTCT
>JANPMZ010000374.1:0-1689 GCA_031427195.1 Nitrospirota bacterium | reverse complement strand
TTCAGATCAACGTGATGTGTAATCAGCTTGTCCTGAATTTCAATACTCACATGCTGAAAAATTTATGATTATGAAGAACAGATTTTTACTATTGGTTCTGATCATAACTCCTTTCTTATGGAGTTGCCAGAAAAAACCTGTTAATCTCCTATCGCTTGCGGGCGAATGGAGATTCCATCTGGACATGGGTAATGTGGGCATCCAGGAAGAATGGCATAGTAAAATGCTTGAGCAGCGCATAACATTGCCCGGCTCATTGGCTGAAAATGGCTATGGTGATGACCCCAGTCTTCAAACAAAATGGATAGGAAGTGTTGTTGACAGCTCATGGTTTAAATTGGACAAGTTTGCCAAATACCGTAAGCCCGATAATTTTAAAGTTCCCATGTGGCTTACACCATCAAAATACTATCGCGGTGTTGCCTGGTATCAAAAGGAGATAGAGATACCTTCATCATGGAAAGGTACATCCATAGAGCTTTTCCTGGAACGATGCCATTGGGAAACGCAAGTATGGATAGACGATAAAAAGATCGGCTCACAAAATTCGTTAGGAACTCCGCATACTTATGACCTGGAGAAACTCACACCTGGCAAGCATACGGTAACTGTCCGTGTGAATAATGATCTGATTATTGATGTCGGTATTAATTCACATAGTGTGAGCGATCACACACAGACAAACAAACTGGAATGGCATAATCGGTCGCATAGAGCTGCGCTCACATCCCCAACTCCGGTTGGAATCCTTACAGATATTTCCGGATATAGAAAAGGAACAAGCCAATATTCTGGTGAACATCAGGAATAAAACCGGTCAACCTTTTAAGGGTAAACTGATTTTATCCGCCACCTCTTCAAAGGGTATCTCTTCTCCTGAATTATCAGTGGATGTTACTGCTAACATTAATTTTGATAGTCTTTTGCTTACCTATAGCTTAGGTGGAGGCCTGGAACTTTGGAGTGAGTTCAATCCTGTACGGTACAAGCTTAAAGCAATACTGCGGGACGAGAATAATCAGCTTGTTGATAGTCTTACCGATTCTTTTGGAATGCGCCAGTTGAAGGTTAAAGGAAAATCTTTTGAATTGAATGGTAATCCTATCTTCTTAAGAGGTACACTGGAGTGTGCCATTTTCCCTTTGACCGGTTACCCTTCTATGGATGAAAATTATTGGCGAAAGATATTCAGCACTTCCAGAAGCCATGGATTAAATCACCTGCGTTTTCATTCCTGGTGTCCGCCTGAAGTAGCCTTTCAGGTTGCCGATGAAATGGGATTCTATCTTCAAATTGAATGCAGCAGTTGGGCGAACCAATCCACCACCATAGGCGATGGCAAACCTGTCGATCAATTTGTGATGAATGAAAGCGAAAGGATTGTTAAAGCTTATGGCAACCACCCCTCGTTTTGTCTGATGGCTTATGGCAATGAGCCTGGTGGCCCTAATCACAAAACTTTTTTAGCACAATTTGAAAATTACTGGAAGAAGAAGGATAACCGCAGGCTGTATACAAGCGGTGCCGGCTGGCCTATGTTAGATGAAAATGATTTTCACAATAGTCCTGAACCGCGCATTCAGCGATGGAATGAAGGATTGAACAGCATCATCAATGGAGAACAGCCGGGCACAGATTATGACTGGTCGGAGCGGATCAGCGACCTCGATAAACCTATCGTAAGTCATG
>JANPMZ010000373.1:0-2867 GCA_031427195.1 Nitrospirota bacterium | reverse complement strand
TCGGCGATAGCAACGTTTGTGGTGGACGCTTCGCACAAGGTGCTGATCTGGAACAAGGCGTGCGAAGAGCTGACGGGCGTTCCCGCGGCCAAGATGGTCGGAACGAACGGGCAGTGGAAGCCGTTCTACGATCATGAGCGGTCGACCCTGGCGGACATCGTGCTGGGACAAACACCGGAGAAACTGTCTTCCCTGTATGATTCCTTCTCGATCTCGACGCTTACCCGGGAAGGGATTCATGCGGAGATGTGGTTCAAGAACCTGAACAACAGAGACCGTTATATTGTTTTCGATGCCGCGCCCATCCGCGATAGCGGTGGAGCCATCATCGCTGCCGTTGAGACGCTGCAGGATTTTACCGACAACCAGAGAATGGAAGAGCAGATCTATCGGGCAAAGCAGGACTGGGAGTACACATTTAACAGCATCACGGACATGGTAACGGTCCATGATGCGGATTACAACATTATCCTTGCCAACAAGGCGGCGGAAAAGATCCTGAAGCTTCCGATCATGGAGACGATGAAGGACCGAAAGTGCTTCTCCTACTATCATGGTACGGACCATGCGCAAATGGGATGTCCCGGCTGCGGATGCCTTCAGACCGGTGCTTCGGCATCGCTCGAAATCTTCGAGCCGCATCTGAACATGTTCGTAGAGATCCGGGCGACCCCGCGGTTCGACAGTAACAACAAGTTTATCGGTCTGATCCATGTAGTCCGTGACATCACGGAGAGAAAGAAGACGGAGGAGGCGATCGAACGCTACAATAAGCAGCTCATTGCCCTGAACACGGCCTCCAACAGCCTTATGGCAAGCACGAGCCTCGCGGATATCTATCAGAAGATCTGCGATATCATGTATTCTGTTTTCGACATGAAAATGGTTTGGCTCGGCGTCATGGACCCGTCCGATGCTACTGTACATCCCGTAGCGCATGCCGGTCAGGAGGACGGATATCTTGATTCAATAAACGTGACCTGGGACGATACTTCAACAGGCCGGGGACCCGTGGGAACGGCGATCAAAACAGGAAAGGTCGTCCTTTCCCGGGTGACCGACCCCGAATTTGCCCCGTGGAGGAGCGAAGCGGAAAAGCGCGGTTACGTATCAATAATGGCCGTGCCTCTTCTGTCAACAAGCGGCGCATGCCTTGGAGCACTGACCTTCTATGGTGGAGAGAACGCATTTACATCGGACAGCATGCGTCTCGCGCAGATCTTCTCGAACCAGGCCGCGGTCGCCATCGAGAACGCCCGGCTGGTGGCGGGGCTCGAAATCAAGGTCTTTGACCGGACCCGGGCCTTGGAGGACGCGAACAGGGAGCTCCAGACCGTGAACAAGGAGCTGGTCCTGCGGCGGGAGGAGGCTGATGCGGCGAGCCGCTCCAAAACGGACTTCTTAGCCAACATGTCTCACGAACTCAGGACGCCGCTGAACGCGATCATGGGATTTTCCGAGATCATGCTCATGGGCATGGCCGGTCCGGTCTCCGACAAGCAGCGAGAGTTCCTGGGCGACATCTCGAACAGCGGCAACCACCTCCTCAGCCTGATCAACGACATCCTGGATCTGTCCAAGGTGGAGGCCGGCAAGATGGAGCTGGAGCCGGAACTGATCCTTGTCGGGGAGCTTATCAGCGGCTCACTGATGATGTTCAAGGAGAAGGCGCTGAAGCACGCCCTCACGATAGAAACGGACATTGACCCAACGGTCCCCCAGCTTGTCGGCGATCGCAGGAAGCTGAAGCAGGTGCTGGTGAATCTTCTCTCGAACGCATTCAAGTTTACGCCGGATGGGGGGAGTGTGCGCGTGAGCGTGCGGATGGTGGAAGCTGAGAAGATGGGAAGTTGGGAAGGTGAGAAAAAGCCGACAGACCTCCTACCTTCTTACCTTCCTACCCTCCTAACTTCCGACACTGCTCTTATCGAGATCAGCGTCGCCGACACCGGCGTCGGCATCGCGCCGGAGCACCAGCGGAAGCTGTTTGAACGGTTCCAGCAGGTTGATTCCAGCCTGACCAGGAAGCATGCGGGCACTGGGCTGGGGCTGAGCCTCTGCAGGCGGTTCATCGAATTGCACGGCGGAAGGATCTGGGTGAAGAGCGAGCCGGGCAAGGGCAGCACGTTCAGCTTTGTCATACCGGTCAGGAGCGGTGTGGCAAGAGGCAAGTAGCAAAGTAGCAAGGTGTTGAATTCCTTGTCCCTTGCTACTTGCCACTTGCTACTTGTTCTTCCAAGCACAAGGAGAAACGCCATGCAGGAAGCAACCAAGCGCAAGATCCTGATCGTTGACGACGAGGAGATGAACCGCAAGGTCCTGTCGTTCATGCTCGACAACTACGGCTATGAGTATGACACGGCGGTGAACGGGAAGGAAGGAGTCGAAAAAGCGAACTCGTTCAGGCCCGATCTTATTCTCCTCGACATCATGATGCCGGTGATGGACGGGGTCGAGGCCTGCCGGAGGCTCAAGACCGAGCCCGCGACCCAGCACATCCCGATCGTGATGGTGACGGCCATGGCGGATCGGGAAACGCGCATCAAGTGCTTAGAGGCCGGGGCAAACGATTTTATCACGAAGCCGGTGGATACTTCGGAGCTGCTCGTTCGGACGAAGAACCTCCTGAAGGTGAAGGAGTACGAGGATTTTCTGAAGCACCATACCGAACTGCTCGACGCCACCGTTCTGAAGCGGACAGAAGAGCTTACGAAAACCCATGAGGCCCTGAAGAAGAGTTACATCGACACCATTCAGCGCCTGACCATGGTCGCGGAATTCAAGGACGAGGACACGGGCGCGCACATCAGGAGGATATCCCATTACTGCGTGGTCCTGGCGAAGAAGCTTGGCTGGGCGAATGATGC
>JANPMZ010000372.1:0-17321 GCA_031427195.1 Nitrospirota bacterium | reverse complement strand
CTGCCTGCCGCCGCGGCCCTGTTCCGTCAGGGCCATGTTCACGCGGCGGGCGATGTCCCGCATGCTTTCCGAGGCTTTGAGAATGGTCTCCGAACCGCTGCTCTGCGCCTGGGTGGCCGATGCGATCTGGCCCATCATCTGCTTGACGTGCGCCACCGCCTCGCTCACCTGTTTGATCCCGCGGGTCTGCTCCGTCATGGCGCGCTCAATCATGGTGGCCATCTCCGCGGATCGGCTGGCACTTCCCACGATCTTCTCCAGCGCCGCACCGGCGTCCTGTGACCGCTGTACGCCGCGGTCAACGGCCGTCAGGCTTTCGGTCATAGCGGTCACGGCCTCCTTGGCCTCCTTCTGGACCGCCGTAATGAGCTTTGCAATGTCCTGGGCGGAACCGGCCGTCCGGTCCGCAAGTGCCTTGATCTCTCCTGCCACGACGGCAAAACCCTTGCCGTGCTCGCCCGCCTGCGCCGCCAGGATCGAAGCGTTCAGCGCCAGCAGGTTCGTCCGCTCCGTCACTTCAACGATGACGCCCAGGATCTTACCGATCTCGCCGGAGCGCTTGTCAAGACGGGTAATAAGGCTGGAGTAGCGCTCCACGGCCTCCTTGATGCTGTCCATGGCGCGCATGGTCTCATGAATGGACCGGCTGCCGCTGTCCCGCGCTTCGAACGAGACCTGCTCCGAGAGGCGCGCGGATTCCTGCGCCAACCGCTCCACCTCGCGGATGGTCGCCTCGATCTGGATAGCCGACGACGACGTCTCCTCGGCGGCCGACGACAGGGTCTCGGCATGGCCGGCGACCTCGCGGATGGACCCGATCAACTCAAGCACCGAGGTGGTCACGTTCTCCACCGAAGAGGTCAGCTCTCCCGTGTGGCGCGCCACCTCCTGGTTCGACGCGTTCATCTCGAGGATGGCCGACGATGTTTCTTCGGCGGACGTCGACAGACTTCCGGCGCTCTCGGCGATCGACTGAATGGACGAGGACATCTCTCCCACGGACGTGGAGACGCTCATGATGGCGTCCGCCTCGGCCTCCGCGTTCTTCCGGATGGCGCGCGAGTCTTCCGCGATCGTCGGGCCCAGGTCATTGATGCGCACCGCAATGGCGCTCATCTCAACGATAAACTGCTCGAGCCGCTCGACCAGATAGTTCACGCCGTTGGCGAGCAGGCCGAGCTCGTCGTTCCTTCCGGCCTCAACGCGTTGGGTGAAGTCCTTCTTGTCGATCATGCCCGTCAGCGCATCACTCAGCGCCCCGACGCGGTCGGTCACCGTGCGGGAAAGCGAAAAGTAAAGGATGGCCGCCAGAATGAGGAAAATGAAGACGTGTTCGATGAGCGCGCTTATGGCATAGGCCCGGAGCCTGCTGTCAAGGTCCGCGGGGTAGACGGAAAGGCGGACCTCGCCCAGCCGGGTCTGTTCGGCCAGGATCGGCAGCGGCCCTACCGTCAGGCGTTTCGCTGCCAGGGCCTCCCGGCCGTCACGGACAAGCTCCCTGCCCGATCCGTCGGTGATCAGAACCTCCTGCGCATCGGGCAGGTGCATGAAGTTCTTCGCCATGGCATTGAGGCCGCCGAAGTCCGACATCAGCAGATACGGCGCTGCCAGTTCGGCCATGAGCCTGCAGGACTGTTCGCCCCGGATGCGGGCTTCGCTTATCAGGGAGCGCTTCTCCATGACGTAGCGGTACGTCCCGATCAGCGCCATGGTTACGAACAACCCCGCGAAGATCATAAAGATTAGTTTCTGTCGTATGCCTATGCGCATGATTCCCCCGCCGTGCCGAAAGGACGTCTAGAACTTGAACCGCGCAAGCTCCGCCTGGAGCGAATCGGCGCGGGCTTTGAGCGTCTGTATGGCCATATCCATTTCGATCGAAACGTCAACGTTGTCCTGCGTCACCTTCTGGATGCGGTCCACGGCCTGGCTGATCTGCTGCGCCCCGAGGCTCTGCTCCGACGTGGAGCGCGCGACCTGCGCGGCCTGCATGGTCACCGACTCGACTGCGTTCGCGATCTGTCGACTGCCCGCCGTCTGCTCCTGCGACGCCGTGGTCACCAGCCGGGTGACCTCGCGCATCTGATCCGCCGCCTGGGCGATCCGTTCGCTGCCGCGCCGCTGCTCCTGCATGGCCGCGGCGATCTGCTCGATCTGGTTGGCAATGCCGATGGAGGCGTCCGTGATCTGCGCCAGACCGCGCGCCTGTTCCGCCGTGGTCTTTTCAATGGCCCGCGCCATGCCCGAGGCCTGCCGCGAGCTGTCGGCGACCTGCTCAAGCACATCGCTCGTCACCGCGACCAGGGCCGCGCCTGCCTCAACCGCCTTCAGTCCGCGCGCCATCGCCTGCACGCTCTGCGCGGTCTCCTCCTGCACGGAGGCAATGAGGCTCACGATCTCCTGCGTGGAAGCCGCCGTGCGCTCCGCCAGTTCCTTGATCTCCTCGGCAACCACGGCGAAGCCCTTGCCGTGTTCGCCGGCCTGCGCCGCGAGAATGGCGGCGTTCAGCGCCAAAAGGCCCGTCTGGTCCGTCACCTCGTCGATCACCTTCAGGATCTGGCCGATCTCCTGGGAACGCTTGCCCAGGCGATTGACCACGTCGGCCGTTGCCTCAACCGCTTCCTTGATGCGGTCCATGCCCTTGCTCGCCTCCGCCGCCGCGGTCATGCCGCGCTCCGAGGCGTCGGCCGCGACCTTTTCCGCAAGCCGCGCCGACTCGACGGCGCGCTGCTCCACCTCTTTCACCGACACGCTCATCTCGGTGATGGACGACGACGTCTGCTCGGCTGAAGCCGAAAGCGCTTCGGTATTCTCCGACACCTGCCTGATGGAGGCCAGCATCTCGTTGATGGAAGACGCCGTTTCCTCGACAGCCCGGGAAAGGGTCCCCGCGTTCCGGGCGACCTCTTCTGACGAAGAGGCCATCTCGGTGGCCGACGAGGAGGCGTTCGCCGCGGACTGGGACATGTCTCCGGCATGCTCAGCCACGCCGCGGATCGACGCTACCATCTCGTTCACGGTCATGGCCGTCTGCTCCGTTGCCTCCTGCTGGCCGCGCGCACCCAGGGTCATTTTCTGGGCTGCGCCGGTCAGGAGCTTCAGCGCTTCACCGATACTGGCGCCGGTCTGCATGATCCTGCCCAGGATCTCCCGGAGGTTCAGTGACATGGTATTGACGGCCGCGCCCAGGACAGCGATCTCCGTTTTGCCTTCGATAACGATTTCCCGCGACAAATCGCCGGCCGCCATTCTCCCCGCGGTCTTTGAAAGCTCAATGATTGGATCGGTGATCACCTTACCGACCAGGAAATAGACGAGGAAGGTCGCGGCGAAAAAACTGACCAGCCCCACACTGAACGAGGACAGGAGCAGTCCCCGGATCTGACGGTTCACGGCTTCCGCCTTGAGCGCGATGCGGAACACGCCGACCTTCTTGCCGTCGGCCGCCTTCAGAGGAATGATCTTTTCATAATGGCTTCCACCTGCATCGCTGTACGCCTGAGTCATCTCCCCGCTCGCACCGAGGGCCTGCCTGCTCGCCTCGTCATCCTTTATGGTATTTTCGGCTCCGGCCATGCTGGCATAGAGCACTTTGCCGTTCATGTCCATGATCAGGGCCTGGGACAGATCTTTATCTTCCTGGACCAGCGCGACCAGCTTCTCGCCCATCCTCTCAAGCGCATTGAGCGGAATGCCGAACCCCAGGGCCTTGTTGATGTCCTTCCGGGTCCCCTCAGCCATTGCGGTTACCTTCTCCATCAACGCTTCCTTATACCGGCTCGTAGCCGTAAAGACATTAATGAGCGTCGTCAGCCCCAGGATCAGCAGAATGATGCCGGCCGTCGCAACGACCGCCCGCGTCTTAAGGTTCATGCCGGAGAAGAGGTTCATTTTATCACCTTGGTGGCGTCAGAGATCAGGTCGATGGGCACCTTGATCCCGAGGGCGCCCGCCTCCCTCAGGTTGACAACGAGCTCGACCATCCGGGGGACCTCCACGGGAATGCTGGCCGGTTTTTCCCCTTTGAGCAGCCGTGCCACCATTCTGCCGGCTGCAGCGCCCTGCTCGGACGGGCTCGGAGCCAGGCTCAGGAGCACCCCGCGCTCTGCCGTGCCTCCGATCTGGCTGATCGCCGGGATCTTCGCCTCCCGCGCCTGCTGGACGATCGTATCAATGGCCTCGTTCGCCGCGGCGCTTACGGATATGAGCACGGCATCCGCCTTGCCGGTGAAGACCAGTTTCCTGGCCTCATCGGGCCGCCTGATGGCCATCCTGATCGTTTGGAACCCGTACTGGGACTCCAGTTGACCCAGCTCCTCAACCTGCTTGACCGAATCGGGCTCGAATTCGTTGTAGACCACCGCGATTCGGGTAAAGGGCGTCAACTTTTTAAGGTACTTCAGCAGGCTGGTCATCGGCACCTTGGCGCTGATGCCCGTCATGTTCCGTGCCGACACGCCGGCAGCCGCGGGATCATACACGCCGGCGTACACCAGCGGAATGCTCTTGGTCTCCCGGATCGTGGCCAGCGCCGCGGGCGCGCCGTAGGAAACGAGCACGTTCACGTCCGCCACCACGAGCTTCCGTGCCGCGTTCGCCCAGGAGAGGGAGTCGGGCGACGGCATCTGAAGCAGCGTATCGACCGTGCGGAAATCGAACCCCTCTTTCCCGAGCGATGCGGCAAAGGCCTTATGCACTTCCTGATAATAGCCCATGTTGCCGGACATGATCACTCCCACGGTCTTGTCCGCGGCTACCGCAGGCAGGGCGCAGAGAAGAAGCGCGGCCGCTAGTATCCATTGTAGTAATTTCATTCTTCCTCCTGCTACCATTTCAGGGACAGGGTCGCCAATACCGTTTTCACCCATCCATCCTGCGTTTTGTCTGTCTGGTCATCGTAATTCTGGTATCCGATCCGCCGCACCCGGTGAGCAGGGCGGCCGCAGACAGCACGGCCAGAAGCAGAAAAACCATTCTTCGTTTTTGCATAGTTATTACCTCCCTCACCTATTTACGCGCGTATTTTTTTATCGGGGCAGGACAACGGCAGCCAAGCCGTGGCACTGCGTCCGCTCTTAACTGCCTGCAACCTTGTCAACATCGAGCAGGATGAACAACCGGTCATTCTTGCGCGCAATGCCGCGAAGAAATTCGACGCCATGTTCGACCGTTTCCGGCACTGCCCGCACCAGGTCGGGCGAAAGCTTCACCACGCCCGTCACCCGGTCCACAATGAACCCCACCTTTTCATCGTTTACCGTTACCACGACCACCCGGGACTTTTCGTTCATGGCTGCCGGGCCAAGGCCCAGACGCTTGCCGAGGTCGATGATGGTCAGCATGGTGCCGCGCAGCGAGCTCACGCCAAGGATATGTTCCGGCGCATTCGGCACCGGCGTCAGGCTCCACATCTTGAGCACTTCGTTCACCTGCCCGACGGCAACCACATACTCTTCCCCGCTCAACAGGAAGGCCAGCATCTCGGTATCAACAGCAGGATCCTCGAACGGCGCTGCTTCAGCAGCAGGCGTTCCTGATGACGGCTCAGCATTGCGAGGGCCTTCGGCAACCTCGGGCGCAACTGACTCCGTCGGAACAACCTGCGCCGCAGGTTCAGGCCCAGCCGGCACAGCAGGAGACGAAGCAGCCGCTTCCGCTCCTGCTCGTTTCGGCGTCGCCGGGACAGACTGCGGCACGACAGGGGCGGAAGGTTCTTCCTTCTTTTTCCCCGCCTGCGCCCGCTCCGCCGCCTTTTTTCGTGCTGCCAGGATGTCCATGATTTACCTTCAATTCACCCCCTCACCCTACCCTCTCCCCCAAGGGGAGAGGGTAGGGTGAGGGGGTTTCATTTGCCGTTGAATGTTGCTTCCTAATTCTACCCTAACTCCCGCACCACATCTTCGACGATCTCCGCATTGATCATCACCGCGCCCCGGCCGAAGCCCTCGAACAGGGCGTTCCCGGCGAGGATGTTGATGCGCCGCGGCACGCCGCCTGCTTGCTCATGCAGGACTGCAATGGCTTCTTCGTCAAAGAGCGGTTCGGTCCTGCCGGCAATGCGCAGCCGGTGTTGCACAAACTCGCGCGTCTCGTCAAGGTCCAGCGGCCCCAGGTGATACTGCATCCCGATCCGCTGGCGGAGCGCCCGGTAGGGCTTTTTGTTCAGCCGGTCCCGCAGTTCGGTCTGGCCGATCAGCACCAGCGCCATAAGATTCCGGTCGTCGAGCTGAAAGTTCGTGAGCAAACGCAGCTCCTCGAATGTTTCCTTGCCCGGGATAAGCTGCGCTTCGTCGATGATCACAACCGTGCGCCGACCTGCCTCATACAGCTCAAAGAACTTTGCATTGATCGCCTCAAGCACCTCGTGCCGGTGCCGGCTTACGTCCTCGATGCCCAGGCGGAGCATAATGGTCCGCAAAAGCTGTGACGGTGAAAGCAGCGGATTAATGATCAGCACCGGATAATATCCGCCATCGAGGGAATCGATGAGCGCCCGGGACAGGGTCGTCTTGCCCGACCCGATATCGCCGGTCAACAGCACGATGTCCTGCTCTTCCACCGCAAGCTGGAGCCGCGCCAGCGCCTCGGCATGCTTCCGTCCCGGGAACAGAAACCGCGGGTCCGGCGTCTTGCTGAACGGCTTTTCCCTCAGTCCATAAAAGTCTTCGTACATAGCTTTTTCAGAAGCAGAAGACAGGAGTCAGAATTCAGGCGCCAGGAGAAAGACCACTACTACCCCGCCGCTCTCCTTGCTCCTTGCTCCTGACTCCTGACTCCTGACTCCTGACTCCTGGCTACTGGCTACTGGCTCCTGACTACTGTTTTTCTAAACGCTCCTTCAACGAGCGATTCCACATCCAGCACGAGCACCACGCCCCGCTTGTCCCCGAGTTCGGTGGCGCCGGCGATGCCGGGGATCTCCGCCAGCCGTTTCCCGAGCGGTTTGATCACGATCTCCTGCTGGTCCTTGAGGCCGTCCACCACAATGCCGAGACGGCGCTCCGCAAGACCGACGAGAATAACATAGAACGATCCGGCCCGCTGCTCTTCGGACAGGTTGAAGGCCCGCGTAAGCCTGAGCAGCGGCACGGTGTCTTCCCGGATGGCGATGACCTCGCGCGTTTCCACGGTCCGCACCTGGTCCTGGGTGGCCTGCAGGATCTCGAGCACGGCATTGAGCGGGATGGCGAACACCTGGCCGGCCGCCTCGACGATCAGCGCCTTGATGATGGCCAGTGTGATCGGGAGCGTCAGGGTGAACCTCGTTCCCATGCCGACCTCGGTCTCGATGTCGATCATGCCGGAGAGCCGCGAGACGTTCTTTTTCACGACGTCCATGCCCACACCGCGACCGGAGAGCTCGGTCACCGTGTCGCGGGTGGTGAAGCCCGGCAAAAAGATGAGATCGAGAATGTCCTTGCGGTCGATCACCGGGTCAAGCCCGTGGTCGTTTTCAACAATACCCTTTTGCACGGCCTTCGCGAGGATCACCTCGGGAGAAATTCCGGCGCCGTCATCCTCGACCGTGATCACCACGTGGTTGCCTCGCGGGAACGCCGTGAGCCTGACGCTGCCCTGCTCCGGCTTGCCGAGCTGTTGCCGCACCTCCGGCGCTTCTATGCCGTGATCGATGGCGTTCCTGATGAGATGCATCAGCGGGTCTGCAAGGTCTTCGATCATGAGCTTGTCAAGCTCCGTCTCTTCGCCCTGCAGCTGCAGGTCGATCTCCTTGCCCGCATCCTTGGCGTATTTGCGGACCACCGAAGACAGGCGCGTAAAGATCTGACCGATGGGCACCATCCGGACCTCAAGGATGCCCTCCTGCAGTTCGTTCAGCTTCCGCTCAAGGTTCTTGTGCGCCTTGTGCAGTTCCACGGAGATGCCGGTATAGCCCTGGAGCTGCCGCAGTTCCTTCACGATCCGGCCGATGATGTTCTTGGTCAGGTGCATCTCGCCGACGGTGTTTATGAGGCTGTCAAGACGGAAGATGTCGACGCGCACGGTGTTGCTCACGGATTTGAGCATCGCGGCTTCGGGTTTCGCGTCTTCGGCTTTCGCGCCCTGGCGATAGGCCACCGGCTCGACCGTGACGTTCGGCAGGGCCAGTGCCGCGGTCAGTGAAGACCGGTCCTTTGCCGTGCCGACAACCATGGTAAAACCGATGCCGCTGCCCTGTGCGCCTGCGGTCGGCAGGGTGCAGATGATCTCACCGTTCTTTTTGAGGGTCTCGTTCAGGGCCTTGATCCCTGCTTCGAAATCAACAAGCTCGTAGGAAGCCTTAACCATGAACAGGTTCGTGCGCTCGCGGATGTTCTCCTTGAGCCGGTATTCCTCATACTCCGTCAGGACCTGCAGGATCCCCCGGTCGAGCTCGATCTGCTCAAGCAGCGACCGGCCCTCTGCTACTGAGGGCTTTGCCTTCAGGACCGCGTCAATGCGTTCGATGGCCGGGGAGATGTCCTCATTCGGCTGGCGGGCAGCCACCTGCTGCACCAGCCGTCCGATGAGCGAAAGCGTCTCGAGCACCACATCCAGGGCCTGCCGGCCCAATGCGATCTTGCCGAGCCTGAGCTCATCCAGCAGGAACTCCAGCTTATGCGTGAGGTCCGACGGGGCCTTGAGCCCGTACATCCCGGCCAGCCCCTTGAACGAATGTACGGCGCGGAACAGCGAGTTAAGGACGTCGGGATCGGTGCGGCCCGCACCCAGGGCGTTCTCGAGCGACAGCAGCGCCTGGTTGGCCGTCTCGAGGATGTCCTCCGCCTCTGCCAGAAAATCTTTTATGGGACGCTCAGTGCTCACGCTAACGCTCCCGCTCAATTTCGGATTGCGGATTGCGGATTGCGGAATAGGGAACAGAAGCGCGATGCAAAACACGACCCCGTTTTTCAATCCGAAATCCGAAATCCGAAATCCGAAATGTCACTGCTTCCCCTCCAGCACTTTCCCCACCGCTGCCATGAGGTCGGCCCTGGTGAAGGGCTTCACCACATAGCCGGCCGCGCCGAGCGCCAGGCCGCGCTTCACATCCTCCTCGGTCTTCTCCGTGCTGACGATCACGAGCGGGATGTCCCGGTAGGCGGGGTTGGACTTCACAAAGCCGATCAGTTCGAGCCCGTTGATATCGGGCATATTGATGTCGGTGATGATCAGGTCGAAGCGGCGCGTTGGGAGCGTTTTCAGCGCCTCGAATCCGCTCCCCGCCTCAACAACGTAGAACCCGCCGGACTCCTCGAGCGACACGCGGATCATCGAGCGAATGGCCTTGGAATCCTCCACGATGAGAATGTTCTTCATCTTCTCTCCTTCTGCAGTTCCGCGATGCGCTTTTCGAGCAGGGCCTTTTCGAGCGCCATGCCCGCCTGATTCATGAAGATCTCGAGTGTGTCGACACCCCTGATGGGATGCCGTTCGGGCTGATTATCGCCGTATACGACCAGCACCACCTTGTTGTCAACGACCAGGGGAAGGGCCAGCACCATGTCGGGCTGCACGCCGCCGAGCTCGTTGGCAAGATAATTATTGCACTCATTCGCTTCGAGCGGCCCCAGATAGCTGCGCCGGTTCTCGATGACGGTCAGAAACAGGGACGGCTTGTTGAGCGGGACCTTGATGTTCCGCACGACCTGGTCGGCCGAACGCCCCTTGAGCTCAATGCCGAACTGGCCGAGCCCCCGCACCTCGTCCTTCTTGACCATGAACAGAACAGCGCGGTTCACCACTTCGCTGGCATAGCGCAGGATCAGCAGCGTGACCTCGGAGGTCGCCGTGGGAAACCGAAGCTCATCGAACATGGACCTGAGCACCGAGATCTCCCGCTGAGGCGATTCGGTCTCGATGCGGTTGCGAAATTCATTTTTGGCAGGTTCGGAGCTGACATGCACCGGAGCAGAAGGCGCTGGGGCCGCGGCAGGCGGCTGCGTTTTTGGCGGTGTTATAGGAGCCGGGGCTGGTTTGGGCGCAGGGGAAGGCGCGGATCTCCGGGTGTCGTTGCGGCGCTCGTCGAGGAGCCGGGTGCCTTCCATCAGCAGATACTCAGCGCTGATGCCCGACTTGAGCAGGAACTCCTGCGTGTCGATCTCGATCTTGTCCTTCGGCGCGATCTCGCCGAGCTCAAAATTGAAAAACCCTTCTTCCCACGCCAGCAGGTCGTAAATGATCTCCTCGATCTGCTTGCGCACAACGGTCTGGAGGGTCTCCGGCGGGACCAGCCCCATCTCGACAAGGATCATGCCGAGCGGAGTATCGCTCTCCCTTTTCTGGCGCGTCAGCGCCTGTGCAAGGGCCGGTTCGGTCAGCATCCCCTGCGATACAAGGATGTTGCCCAGCGAGTCGCGGATGCCGTCATTGGCTGCCTGGATGACCTGGCCGTTCTTGAAAACAACCATCCCCATTCCCTTGCGGCTTCGCACGACAAGGGTGCCGGTCTTCTTGCTAAGACTGATGATCTGGAAAATATCCGGTAAGGCAAGATCTTCCAGCCTGCCGACAAGGCTCATGCCTTCTCCCTAGTATGCATTATCGGCGAATTATAGCAGCTTAGACTATAAATGCAAGATTAATTCATCAGTTAGAGCTGGTGGGCAGGCGGCGGAAAAGCGGGGCTGGAGCGTATGCAGCGCATGTCACAAAGCCGGAAGGGGGTCTCATAACGGCAGGTAAAAGACCAAGTGGCAACAAAGTAATAAAATTCAAGCCAAAAGGGCAAGAATATTTCTCGCAAAGAACGCAAAGGAAACCTTGAGTCAAAATTTTTTCTGGTTTACAATCCAAAGCAAGCCGTGGTTTAGGGTTTTCTTGGCGGCCTTTGCGAGCTTTGCGAGAGAGGCCTTTCGGTTCCGGCTTGTCCGGTCAGGTGTTCCTGAAGTTCTCGAACTGAAGCTCGATGCCGAAGTCCTTCCCCTTCAGGAACTGGATGACCGTCTGGAGGTCATCCCTGCTTTTGCCGGTGACACGGACCTGGTCCGACTGGATCGAGGCCTGCACCCTGATCTTGGAGTCCTTTATCGCCTTCACAACCTCTTTAGCCTTGTCGATCGGGATGCCCTGCTGAAGGGTCAGCCGCTGCCGTATCGTGCCCGAGAGGGCCGGCTCAAGTTTGCCGTAGGAGATGTTCCGGGTAGGCACGCCGCGCTTCACGAGCTTTCCCTGGAGGATATCGATGACGCTCTTGAGCTTATATTCATCGTCCGACGCGATCACGAGGTCATCCTTTTCCTGCGTGATGTTCGACTTGCTTCCTTTAAAGTCGAAGCGCTGGCCGATCTCCTTCAGGGCCTGGGTCACGGCGTTCGTGACCTCGGCCATGTCGATCTTTGATACCACGTCAAAAGAATTTTCCGCAGCCATGGTTGCCTCCAGATTTGAATTTAAGATGTAAGATGACAGACTATGAGATGACAGACTATCAGATGACAGACTAAGAAACAATCTCTTGTCTACTGTCTATCCCCTGTCTGTCTTCTGCCTGTCTTCTGTCTGTCCTCTGCCCTACTGTTCTATCACTTCCGTCCCCCTGGGCGCCTTGAACACAAAGAGCTTATCGTCGATGCCTGCGCCTTCCTGCTCCTCGGAAAAATTTATTTCCGTCCTGTTTCCCGATTTATCAAGAATATCAAGCGAGGTAATACGACCGACGTCATCGGACCGAAGGACCAATTTCTTCATGGCGGCGCCGGGCTTTTTCGGGGACAGTTCGAGCGTCCGCTGGGCTGCCGGATCAGGCCGCCGCACCTCGAAATCATCGCGGATATGCGCTGCGCCCAGCAGGAAGGCCACGGGGATGTTCATCTGTTCAATATCGGCAAAGGTCTTTTTGATGACCTGCCCGCTCTTCCGTGAATAGAACAACGCCGCCTTGCCATCGACCAGAATGACCTGGCCGTTCGCATAGTCCAGGCGCAGTTTGCCCGGCTTCCTGATCCAGAGCACGGCCTCAAAGGTCTGTGTCTTGCCGAGCGCCTTGAGGTGGTTTTTCTGGACCACTTTTGCCGTAAGGTCAATAAGTTCGCGGTAATGGTTCTCGACGGCCTGGACCGCTTCGTCAACGGACTGGGCAGCCAGGGGCGGCGCGAACGCGGCTGCGAGTGCGAGAAAGCAGGCTGCCGTTGTCAGAACTCGTTTTAGGTGTTTCGTGCCGGCGGGGCTCGTTGTCATAGGTTTCTCCAAGTAGCGCATCATACCATAAATCATTTTTTCTGAGAAGACAGAAAAGAACAGTCCTTGATGAAGGCCCGTGCTGTCATTGCAAGGAGCGGAGCGACGCGGCAATCTCGACTCGTCAGGCAGAAACAAACGACGAGATTGCTTCGCTACGCTCGCAATGACGGCTTGCTCGCCTTTTTACGAACGTATCTACCTTGACAATATCCTGTCCCACGATTATCATGCAGCCTTATGAACCCTCGTACTGCTGACGACGCTTCCATCCTGCAATGCCCGGTCTGCCGGGAAGTCCTGCTCCGCTCCGCAAGCGGCTACCAATGCGTGAGTAAGCACAGCTTTGATGCCGCCCGTCAGGGGTACGTCAACTTTCTGCTTTCCCACAAGAAACATTCCAAAGAGCCTGGCGACAACCGGGAAATGATTGAGAGCCGGAGGCGATTTCTGGACCGGGGGCTGTACGACAGAATATCGGACGGCGTCAATGGGGTTGTTGCCGGGGCTCTCGGTCGACCGGAGCGCGACCGCGCACTCAGCATTCTTGACGCCGGCTGCGGAGAGGGCTTTTATCTCAAACGGCTCAAGGAGTCTCTGGCGCGCAACCCGGAGACGCCATGCCCCATCGATTATTACGGCATCGACATCTCCAAGTTTGCGGTCCGCCATGCCACGCAGCGCGACAAGACGATGAGATGGTTCGTTGCCAGCATCGTTGACCTGCCTTTTGCGCCCGGCTCCCTCGATATTGTTCTGAATGTTTTTTCACTGGCGGATTTTGCCGAGTTCTCCCGGATCCTGAGAGCATCCGGAAAAATCGTGATCGTAAGCCCCGGCCCGCGGCACCTCAACGGCTTGCGGGAGATCATTTATCCGGTCGCCCGGGAACACACAGGATCCACAAGGACAGAACAGGCCAGGGGCCTTTTTTCTCTTGCTGATGAGCGGAGGGTCACGTATCAGCTCGAACTGAAGAACAACGCAGAGATCATGGACCTGCTGGCAATGACGCCGTATTTCTGGAACATTGACCTGACCACGAAGTCCAAAGTGGAGGCGCTTGACCGGCTGGCGCTGGATGTCGACGTGCTGATAAGCGTCTACAAAAAGACCACGTAAAAAATCATTGAGACGCGGAAGAAGCTGATGAGCACATGATAAAAGAGGAAAGGGTTCGCTAACAAAAAAACCGGCCCGCTCGAAAATCGAGCGGGCCGGTTTTTAACAAAGACCAGATTACTTGGCGCCGAGGATCGCGTCTTTTGCTGCTTTGGCAACGCGAAACTTAACCACTTTCTTCGCCTTGATCTTGATGGCTTCTCCGGTCGCAGGGTTTCTGCCCATACGAGCCTTGCGCTGTACGAGCACGAGCTTGCCGATGCCGGGCAGCGTAAAGGTGTTCTTTGCTTCTTTATAGGCCACCTCTGCGATGAACGCCAGGATGTCACCGGCAGCCTTCTTGGTAAGTGCTGCCCTCTCTGCGAGCTTTGCTACCAACTGCGATTTCGTCATTGCTTTTGCCATGTATTCCCTCCTGTAAAGTAGAATCGTGAATTCAATAGTGCAACTATAAGCTATTGCGCGCCCGTTGGCAAGCACTCTCTTCATTTTTTTTTGGGTCCGGGATTCGCGCCTTTCCCTGCTCGCGCAGTCCCTTAATAGAAGCCCTTGTGAGCTCTGACCCCCTACCCTCTCGCAGGGAGGCCGCTGCTTTTCTATCGCTGTTCCTGGATGATCAAAAAACCATTGCCATAAAGCCGCTCCTGATGTATTATGCGTGGTTGCGTCACCAGCCTCCATGGCGGTGCTGAAAGGAACATCATGCTCCAGGTCGCGAATATAGAGAAATCCTACGGCAAGCAGACGCTTTTTGACGGCGTCAGCTTTACCGTAAATCCCGGAGAACGGGTGGGCCTCGTGGGCAGGAACGGCCACGGCAAATCCACGCTTTTCCGCATGATCCTGGGCGAAGAGCACCAGGACGACGGTACGATCACAACGCCCGCAGGCTATACGATCGGCCACCTGTCGCAGCACATCCATTTCACGGAAGAGACGGTCCTGCAGGAGGCCTGCCTCAGCCTGCCGACGAACGAAGACCACATTGACGAAACCTACAAGGCCGAGGCGATCCTGCACGGCCTGGGCTTCACCAACGCTGACTTTGACCGCTCTCCGGACGAATTGTCGGGCGGCTACCAGGTGCGCCTTAACCTCGCCAAGGTCCTGGCCTCCATGCCGAACCTGCTGCTGCTTGACGAACCCACGAACTATCTCGACATCCTCTCGGTCCGGTGGCTCACGCAGTTTTTGCGGGTCTGGCGCGGCGAGCTGGTCATCATCACTCACGACCGCGAGTTCATGGACAGCGTCTGCACGCACACCATGGCGATCCACCGCGCCAAGATGAAGAAGGTCGCCGGAAGCACGCGGAAGCTCTACGAGCAGATCCTGCTCGAAGAAGAGATCTACGAGAAGACCCGCCAGAATGACGATAAAAAACGAAAAGAAACAGAGCAGTTCATCAATCGCTTCCGCGCCCAGGCCACCAAGGCCAGCGCTGTCCAGTCCCGCGTCAAGGCGCTTGCACGGCATGAGAAGCTCGACAAGCTGGATGAGATCAAGAACCTTGAATTCGCATTCCAGGCAGCGCCCTTTTCCGCCAAGTGGCTCATGAACTGCGAGGAACTCTGCTTCTCCTTCACCGACGACGGGCCGAACCTGATCGACGGCCTGACCTTTGCCGTGGGGAAAAAAGACCGTATTGCGGTCATCGGCAAGAACGGCAAGGGCAAGACAACGCTGCTCAACCTGCTGGCCCGGGAACTGCCGCCGTCCTGCGGCGAGATCAAGCACCACCCGAACATGAAGCTCGCCTACTTCGGCCAGACGAACATTAACCGGTTGAACCCGGCCAAGACAGCGCTTCAGGAGATCATGGACTCCCATCCCGACCATGCCCATGGCATTTCCCGCTCCATCTGCGGCGTCATGATGTTCGAAGGGGACAATGCGTTGAAAAAGGTGAGCGTGCTCTCGGGCGGAGAAAAGAGCCGTGTGCTGCTCGGCAAACTGCTGGTTTCGCCGGCGAACCTGCTCATGCTCGACGAACCCACGAACCATCTGGACATGGAGTCCATCGACTCGTTGATCGAAGCGATTGATGTCTTTGACGGCGCCGTCATCATCGTGACGCACAGCGAACTGATGCTGCATGCCCTGGCCACCCGTCTCATCGTGTACGACAACGACACCATCAGCCACTTTGAAGGGACCTACAGCGACTTCCTCGAACGGGTGGGTTGGGGCGAAGAGGGCGGGCCCAAAAAAAAGAAACAGAAGAAGAACGCGGACGCGGGCGCGAACGCCAAAGGCAACGGGACCAAAGATGCCAAACGTCAGCGTACATCGATTTTGAACGACCGCTCAAAAGCGCTGGGACCGAGTTCCGCAAAGATCGCTTCCCTCGAAGCAACCATTACCCAGCTCGAACAGGCCGTGGAGAAGGACTCCCAGGCGCTGGCTGCTGCTTCCTCCAGGGGCGAAGCTCTGACGATCAGGACGCTCTCGCTGTCCTTGCGCGAGGCCCAGCAGAAGATCGAGAAGCTCTTCGCCGAGCTTGAAGCGTTGACAACGGAACATGATGCGAAAGCGCAGGAGTTTGACAAGCAGTTGGGAGAATTGGAACAGATGTCGTAGAAAGCCGCAGTGGCAGATCCATTACCGTCAGACCGCATTGATCGTTTTGAAGCCGCTTATTCTTTGAGGGACTCGCAACAAGTCAAATTTACGAATGGATCATTCTTTAAACGTCCAGTAGGAATTCAGAAAATAATTGATGAGCGTGGCGGGCACGATGCCCGCGGCCTGATGGAGCTGCGGGATCCCGTTCGGATCGATCTGGCTGAGCGCTAAAAAGGTGGCATAGCTGACGCCGAGCGAGGCAAAGGAAACAACATTAAATTTTAACCCCCGGATATGGATCTTGTCATCATTGTCCCTGCTCCGAAAGGTCCAGAAATTATTCAGCAGGAAATTGGTAATAATGGACAGCTCGATCGCCAGGGGAGATGCGATGAATTTGCTCAGCCCCATATCCATGAATTTCGTGAACGAGACCAGGTTAACAACCACGCCGCTCGCGCCGACGATTGCAAACCTCAAAAAGGTCTTGCTCCGTTCGAACCGGATCCACCATGCATTGAGCATGAATTCCACAATGTCGGAAAGCCCCAGTTTCGTCTGCCCTCTTTTTCTGTCCACGAACTCAACGGGAATTTCCCGCACTACGGCATGATTCAGGATCGCCTCGTGCAGAAGCGATATTTGAAAAGCATAGCCCCGGACCTTGAGCGCATCGAGCTCGATCTTTTTGACGATCGAAGCTCGTATCGCCCGAAAACCCGCTGTGCAGTCCCGGACCGCATACAGGCCTGCTACATACCGGGCAAATACGTTTCCCCACCGGGAGTTCATTCTTCGTAAAAAACTCCAGTCTTCGGGAATTTTGCCGCCCGGCACATATCTGCTGCCGATCGCGAAATCCGCACCCCCCGCGACCGCTTCGATCAACCGGGGCACATCCTCGGGTTTGTGGGAAAAGTCCGCATCCATTTCCATAACCACATCGGCCTGCAGCTCATTGATCGCGAATTTCATGCCCCGCACATAGGCGGCGCCCAAGCCTTGCTTTTCACCGGTTATTAAGTGAAGGTTCGAGAATGTTTTACACTCAGCCCTGACAAGCTCCGCGGTGCCGTCCGGCGAATTATCGTCAACGACCAAGATATGCATGTCGTGCGGCAGCTTCCTGAATTGCTCCTGCAGCGCGGGTATGATAAGCCCGATATTGTCTTTTTCATTATAGGTCGGCAGAATAACGACAATCTTCATGTATCACCTGTGTGGTTGTGAATTCATTTCCTGTGAACGCAGGGGGCGATCAGCTCGCGGCTGTTGGGCCGGCACTTGTTTGCGAATCGGCTTCTTTCGCGGGTTCCGTGTACAGCCGGAAGAACAGGTAAGCCGCAAAGCAGGTCGCCATCAGCGGAGGCACCCAGGATATTATGGTGTGCGGCGCAAGCGCATTGCCGATGGGGCGGCTGCCCAGCAGGACCACCGTCAGGCAGGCAAGGAAGATGCCCTGGCCAAACCGCTTCTCG
>JANPMZ010000371.1:0-8651 GCA_031427195.1 Nitrospirota bacterium | reverse complement strand
GGCGTGTCCATCCAACCGGTCTTCGGCGTCGCGTAATCTATCTTTGACAGTTCTTCTGGTTTCGGAAGTTTCGCCATGATTACTCCTTTTCTACCGGGAGGCCGGCGCCTTTCATTTTCTCCCTGAAATCGTTCTCATACTCATCATAGGTGTGGACATGGACGGGATAGTTCCATGGATTGATGTGCCTCTTCTCGCGGCTGGTGTTCGCCAGGTTCCTGGTGGGGCTGAGGAAAACGCCGGCCATATGGACCAGTTTGCTCGCCGGGAAGTAGGCGAAAAGGACGGAGAGGAGGAACAGGTGGATAAAGAAGATGACGCCGATGGTATCCGGCACAACGGGATTAAAACTGATCAGCCCCATGGCCAGGACCTTCACGCTCACGATGTCGGTTTTGATGAAATGCCGCATTAATACGCCGGAGATGCCGATGCCCAGGATGAGGAAGAGCGGGAAGTAATCACCGATGAGCGAAATGTACCGGACCTGGGGAAGGCCGATCCTTCTGATGAAAAGATAGGTCACGGCGCCCAGGAGGACAACATCGGTCATATAGAGCAGCGGCACGCCGATCTGGAGAAAGCTGTCGAGGCTGTCGATCAGCTGGACCGGGAAGGGCACCTGCTGAAAGAAGAACCGGAGATGCCTGAGCAGGATGATCAGGAAGGACCAGTGGAAGGCCAGGCCGGCTGCCCAGAGCCACTTTGCCTCGCCATAGGTAAGCTGCTTATCATCCTGCAGCTGGGTCTTCACATTTCGGAAAAGGGAGCGGAAGAAAAGCACTTCCAGTGCCATTCTGCCGATCACACCCAGCATACCGGACGGGTTCTCCAGCTTGCTGTGCTTGATCCACGGAAGTGATTTCTGCTGCCCGCATGTTGTCGGGATCCTGAAGGGCACGGGAGAGCTGGCCCATTTCAGCACCCGCACGACCATCCCGCCGACAAAGATGACGAACGCCGCATAAGGAATGACGACTCCGAAGAGGAACCGGGAGGTCGCCCCGTCCACAAGCGCATAAGGAACCAGCGCGAGCAGAAGAACTGCAATGAAAGAAACTAGGACTTTCATATCGTTACCTCGTTTCGTTTAAGTTAACCGCGTAGTCTGCAGAGAACGATACCGCTACTCCTGACGCTCGGTGATGATCTTGGCCTGCTGGAGCAGCCTGAAGGTCGCCCGCTCGGCCTCTTTGGCCTTGATGTCATAAATTCCTTCGCGACAGTGCATATAGAGATCGAACGCAAAAAGAGCAAGGTCATCGACGGCGGATTCCAGCGCCACCAGTTCATTGGAGAGCTTCCGGTCCTGAAGCAACTCGGGTCCCAGCGCAGCGCGCATGATACCTTTGAGCTGGAAGATGAATGCAACCGCCTGCGCCGGAGTAAAATTCTGCACCGCGCGGATCCTGATCATGCTGTCAAGAAAAGTAGAGACCGTATCCGGAAGCATGCCCCCCAGGAGCGCATCAAAAAGCGCATCAACGCCTTCGGCATAGTGGTATCCCACCGGGTTGGCGAACTGGGCATCCTGTTTCCGGAGAGGACCGCGCGTGCCTTCCGGATAGGTCTCGACCAAAGCCTCGAACCATTGTTTGACGATCGCGGGCTTCTTTTCCTGAAGTCTGTTCTTAAGGCTCATTGCATTCAATTCCCACCAGCGCTCCTATCTAGAAGAAGAGCAGGTGCTTTACCGAATCCATTTCCTTCTGGATCTCCGCAAAGGAAACAAATTTCGTCTTCAGATCGGCGCCCATCTCTTCGGCATGGGTGATCATGTTGTCTTCTTTCAGGCCGAGTCGTTCCATATCTTCCTTGCAGACCCAGACGGGGAGGTCGATCATCAGGCAGCTCTTAATGTGATTTTCCGTGCTGGTCACACCGTAGACCTTCATTGCCTGCTGGTCCTTTACCGCGTTCAGCACACCGTCACCCACAAAGACGATGGTCGGGACCACTGAGTCGCCGTCATCCATGTAGATCTCCGCGGTCTGGCTCGAGATGGCATGGGTGAGCGCAAGACGGGCGTTTTCGCTTTTGTACGGAGGCCTTTGCACAACGAACAATACGTTTACAGCACCCATTTACTCACCTCCAATATGAAGTAACTTGTCGGTCTTAACGGTCTTTGCCAGGAACCAGTCCATGCTGGCACGCTTCATGCCTTCAGGCGTGTCTTCCTTGTGATATCCGCGGGCCTCGGCACAGGCCTCGCACACGGTTATCTGCATGCCCTTGCCCATGAGTTCCTTCATGAGCTTTTCATTATGCGAGTAATCCTTGAACTGCTTCTGTCCCTTTTTTGACATCATGACGGCATTGCCTGACAGCCACATATTAACCGTATGGCCCTTGGCAATTCCGGCCTCGGCAAGCTTGAATGCGAAATCAAGCGACATCGAACCGACCAAGGACGGGAACACTCCCAATGTTAAATCTCCCATGCTATCCTCCTTAAATGATTCAGAAGTTGTGAAGATGAGAAGTGATGAAGGTGAGAAGCCTTTGCCTCTCAACTTTTCAACATCTCAACTTCCAAACATCCTGAGTTTTCCTACAACCAGGCTGTCTTCTCGTAGTCGTTCATAATGAGATCGACGATATCACCGTAGCTGACGACCTTCACCTTGGAGTTCACCTGTGCCGCAGTGAAACCTCTGGTGGTCAGATCATCCGCCAAAACGAAATAGCTTGCGCCGGCCTTGGACAACACCGGTGAATCCTTGCCGTTCTCTTTAACCACCGCGTGGTAGATGCCATTGCCCACGAGGATCACACCCATTTTGTCGGCCTTCATCCGCTCAAAAGAGTCCTCGGTCCTTCTCCAATCGCTTAAAAAAATTGCCAGTTTCATCGTATCACCTCCCGGAGAGCATTGTGATAATAAAAAAACAGGGGATTAGTTATTCACTATCCCCTCGTCGTGTTCCACATTCCCGCGTCATTACAGTTCCTGAAGCGTGATGGCCTGCTGCGGACAGTTCTCCACGCAGGTCATGCAGTTGATGCACTCGGACATGTTCTCCGGGCTCGCCTTGCCGTCTGCGATCTTGAACACCGCTTGGGGACATACATTGGCACACGTGCCGTCACCATCGCACTTAGCCATGTCAACTGTTACCATGATCATGCTGATTATTCCTCCTCCCTGGTATTAGGCCACAACAACCGCCGGCGTTTCTTGCCGGACGTTCCCGCTCAACGCGCTTTCCGCCGATGACCCATGGTTCCCCTCAACAGAAAGAGCGCGGTATGCCGAGGGCAACATCCTCAGCATACCACCTCGCTGGTGTATAACAGGGGATCGCTGCAGCAGAAAAGATCTATACGCAGCCGGTCGGCTTGGGAAGCCCGGCGATCTTGCAGGCCTGTTTTGCCGGTCCGCCCGGATAGAGCTCATAGAGATACTTGGTATTGCCCTTCTCAGGCCCAAACTTCTTTCCGATCTCTTTCACCAGGATCTTGATCATGGGCGCGATCTGATACTGCTTGTAATATTCGCGCAGGAAGTTGACAACTTCCCAGTGCGCCTCGGTCATATCGATACCTTCGACCTGTGCGAAATAGTTCGCCGCATCCATGCTCCAGTCATCCAGATTCGCCAAAAATCCGTCCTCATCCACCTCGATCGCCTTGCCCTTTATGTCTACTGTTGCCATTGTACATCCCCTTTCGTTAATGTAATAGGGCGCCATGCGCCACTCGGTTATTGATCCTGTCTGTAGCACGCTGCCTGATGAACCGACCGGCTATTTCTTCATCACCTTGAGGATATACAGCCTTCCATGCCCGTCCATAACACTCTTGGGAATCCCGGAAGACCGATGGGTCCTCAGATCATAACTGAGGATTTCGTCCTCATAATCTTCACCGGACACCAGCGTTGTCGGGTCTCTTCCCAGTTCCTCCGCCGCCAGCTGGAGGCTCTGCATCATAACTTCTCCCACATTTCTGCTGGTGGGATCCACCATAAAAAGAGCGCTGCAACCATTACAACGACCGCTGAGCACGGTCTCTGTTGCGCTTAAACGTTTTTCCGCCGGCCGCGGCAGTGCTCCTTTGCAAAACGGGCACGTTGGTTCGGTGCTTTCCCGTTTTCCTGTTCTCAAAATATGACCTGCCTTCTAGGGGGACTGCTTATGCTCCCGGTATTCCAAGGCCTTATTGACCATGGCGTTCGCCCACCGGGGAGTACCGAGCGCATGAAGATGCGTATACACCCCCAGCACATTTTTGTAGACCAGGCCGTCGCCCGTTCCGTTGATGCCACCGCCTCGGTTTACCTGATACGCCATGGGTGGCAAGTGGTCAAGATTAACGATTCGCGAATAGTGAAATTCGTGGCCACGAATGACCGCGCCCGTATCAAGGAACGTACTCTCGGCAACCGCTTCAAGCACCGTGTACCCATGGGCCTGCGGTTTTTTTTCAAGAATAAAATCAGTCGGAAACACCCCGGTCATGGGATAGATCGTTTCACCAACCGTGAGGCTCCTGCCAAGATAGATCAGGCCGCCGCACTCAGCATAGATGGGCAGCCCGTGATCCGCCGCTGCCTTGATCGACCGGCAGAAGCTTTTGTTCGCCGCCAGCTCAGCAGCTTGCGTCTCGGGAAATCCGCCGCCGATATAGAGCGCGTCTATATCAGGAAGCGCCGCATCGGTCAATGCGTTGACCCATTGAAGCCGGGCGCCTTCCTGCTCGAGCGCCTCCAGATTATCCGGGTAGTAGAACTGAAAAGCAGAGTCCCGAATGACCCCGATGACCGGCTGATCAGCTGTCGGTCGCTGCCGGCAGAATGACACTGTTTCCGGAGCAGCGATGGCATCGGCTCTGCTTCTTGCTATTTCCCAAAGCGCGCCAAGATCCAGATATCGCTGGGCAACTGCCTCTGAAGCCTGTATTGCGCGCTCCCTGTCGGGATGCTCCTGAAAAGGCGTAAGTCCCATATGGCGTTCGGGGAATTCACCCTTACGCTGCCTGGGCACTGCACCGACAACCCGGAGACCGCTGCTCTGCTCAATGGCCTTCCGGATAACTGTTTCGTGCCTGCCGGGTAAAACGTTGTTTAAAATAATACCCCCGATTTCAACCTCGGGGTCGTAGGTGCGGCAGCCGAGAACCACCGCGGCTACCGTACTCGAGGCCTTCGTGCAATCAACGATCAACACCACCGGCGTTCTCAGCAGGGTGGCGAGCCGTGCCGTGCTGTACGTTCCAGCCTCATCGACGCCGTCGAAGAGTCCGCGATTGCCTTCGATCACGGCCGCATCACAGCCGGCGGAGTGCTCGACGAAAGAACGCACCAGCGGATCCCGATCCATCATAAAAAGATCGAGATTGTAGCACGGCCTTCCTGCTGCAACTCCGAGCCACCCGGCATCGATGAAATCCGGGCCTTTTTTAAATACCGCAATGCTCCTGCCCAGTTTCCGCCAGGCAGCAACAATGCCGAGCGTCAGGGTCGTCTTACCCAACCCACCGCGCGTGGCTGAAACAACCAGCCTCGGCATGATCGGCATTACGATTGCGGGTTGGCTGAACCTTCCGTATGCGGGATCTCGACAGCAGTACCGCCAAAATACGAATACACCAGTCTGCCGCCATCGATCAGAACGCGAAGCGCGGCTTTGGTCTCAACCTGGGTCGCGCCTTCAACCTCCATGGCATTGCTGATATCCTTAGGCTTCAGCTTCTTTTTACCCTGGCTCTTTTCTACCAGCTCGAATACTTTTTTTTGCAATTCTTCAGCATCCATAATGTGCACCCCTCAGAATTAGTTTTTTCACTTCATCATAAAACCGGCCCCGGTCCATGACCGGGGCCGGCATGACAGTATACGACTATTCCCACTTGAAAGTCGGGGTCATTCTGAACGTCTCGCGCGCAAAGGTGAAATCGTCGATATGCTGATAGGTGAACGGTATCCCGGTCATCTTGAAGAAACGCTCCCAGCCGATACGATCGATCCATTCGCCATAACGCTCATGCTTGTGGGCATCCTTGGCGTAAACCTCTACCAGGTGCTTCACCGCATTTACGACTTCCGGCCAGCGCGGCGGATTGTTCGGAAGGAACGGGATGGCCAGCCGTGACATACGTGCCGGACTGCGCGCGTTCGAAACCTTGCCGCCCACATAGATGGAGATACCGTCACCGGTTGCATTCGCGATCGGGAGCGAGGGACACATGGTATAGCAATTGCCGCAATACATGCAGCGCTCTTCCTTGATCTTCACTGACTTCAAAGCCGGGTTCGGGGAAATAGCGCCGGTCGGACAGGAGGCGATGGTCGTGGGGATCTCGCACTGGTTCGCGATGGTCGCCTCATTCACCTTCGGCGGCTTGCGGTGAATGCCGAGAATGGCGATGTCAGAGCAGTGTACCGCACCGCACATGTTGAGACAGCAGGCAAGCGCAATGCGGACGCGGGCCGGCAGGCTCTTGGTGGTGAAATACTCATGGAGCTCATCCATCACGGCCTTCACCACACCCGAGGCGTCCGTTGCCGGTGTGTGGCAGTGGATCCAGCCTTGGGTATGCACTATGTTGCTGATGCCATAGCCGATGCCGCCGACCAGATGACCGCGCTTCTTGAGCTCGGCCTGGAGCGGATCGACCTGTGCTTTATCGGGAAAGAACTCGATGTTGTTCCGCGTCGTGAAACGAAGGTGGCCGCCGGAGAACTTATCGGCGATTTCGCAGATTTCTCGGATATAATCGGAGCTCACGAGACGGGGAGAGGCCATGCGCACGGTATAGAGCTCGTCGCCGGTCTCGGAAACGTGCTTCATGGTGCCGTGGTTGATCTGTTCGTGATACTTCCATTTCCCGTAGTTCTTCGCGATCACGGGCGGCAGGAATTTGCTATAGTGAGGAGCTCCAATATCTGTTATTCTCTTAGGTTTATCAGCCATTTTAAGTTATCCTCCTTGAGTTATTTTATGTCTTCTGCGGACCAGAACACATACGGGTTCGACCTTGGGGCTTTCACCATCTGCGGCACAGGCGGCAAACCGGTTGACTCGAGCATGGACCTCATGCCAAGACGGTCGACAAGCTCGCCGATACGCTCGCGGTTCTTGCCGTGGTCATCCCACCACTCCCAGAGCTTGCGGATAAGATCCTCAAGGTTGTTGTAGGGCGCTTCAAGCTTCATGAATGGAACGATGACCCAGCTCATGAGAGCGCCGGTCACGATCGGGGCTTTGCCGCCGAGCATGATGGTTGCGCCTTTTTCCTTGCCCGGGCGGAGCGCTTTCGGCATCACGTTGATGCAGTGCATGCAGCGATTGCAATCCTTGTCATTGATCTTGAGCACTGAGCCGTCGAAGCTCATGCACTTGGTCGGGCACATTCCGACGATTTCGGTATTGATATCAATTTTCGAAGCATAGTTTTTAACTTCTGCGGCATCGATACGGATAGTGTCCCTCCAGGTACCGATAATGGACAGATCAGCGCGGGCAACAGCCGCTGTGCAATCGTTTGCGCAGCCGGACACTTTGATCTTGAACTTGTACGGGAATGCGGGACGGTGGAGTTCATCCTGGAATTTATGGGTGAGCGTATCACAGATTTCCATCGAGTCAATGGAGGCGAACTCGCAGCGGGACATGCCAGCGCAGCAGCTCGGGGTGCGGAGGCAGGAACCGGAACCGCCGAGATCCCAGCCCTTTGCGGTCGTTTCCGCAAAGATGGCCTCAAGCTTGTCGGTCTGCGTACCAAGGAGGACCAGGTCGCCCGTGGAGCCGTGGAAATTGGTCAGTCCGCTGCCGTATTTGTCCCAGATGTCCATGAGATCACGAAGCGCGCTCGTCGTATAGTAGAAACCGGCCGGCTGGTTGATACGAACGGTGTGGAAGTGGGCCACACCCGGATATTCTTCCGGCAGATCGCAATAGCGGCCGATAACACCGCCGCCGTAACCAAGGACGCCGACGATGCCGCCGTGCTTCCAGTGGGTTATCTTATCACGATAGGAACGCTCAAGAATATTAAGCAGGTCTTGTGCGGTGTTGCTCTTCTTTGCGGACTTTTTGATCTCTTTTACGAAACTCGGCCATACGCCTTTTTCCAGTTCATCAAGCATCGGTGTCTTTGCATCTTTGCTCATGTAGGAAATCCTCCTTGGATAGAATGATCACACTGAAGCTAACTGCTTTACTGCGATAGACTTACATAGTACGAGAGTAGAGAACGCCGCGATCCCTTTGGCTACACCGGGATTGCATCACGGTCGTTCAGAATGATTAGGCCGCGTGGTCCCCCTTTCTAAATATTTTTTTTCAGTTTGGCAGGTACATCTGATTAGTCGTTTAAAAAAACATCAAAGACGTGTGATTGTATGTGTAGTACCTGTTTTAGTCAAATAAAAAAAACTAATTGGATCATAACTTTCTATAATTTAAGCACTGTTGCTCATTATGGAAACAATGCAATAATTACAGCAACTTATAGCAAGCATTGACAATAATTAATAGAGCATCATAGTTGCAATATCTAGCTGCCATTGGTCAATCTGTTTATTAAAACAACAACCCACTTATTAACCAAAATATTGCATGAATGCTGTTCGGAGCTACCAAATAGTTTTACCTACAGTTAGTACCGCGACACATTAAAAACAAAACATACCTTAGCGGTTAGCG
>JANPMZ010000370.1:0-4786 GCA_031427195.1 Nitrospirota bacterium | reverse complement strand
TACCTTCCTGTTAGATACCATCTAACGGCACACTACCTTTTACCCTTTTTACCTGATTGTGACAGAAGCAACGCTCCCGACGACCTGTCCTGACCATTTCCGTGCTCTGGGATTATGGCCCATACCCTGAAAACGCTGATCAGCCTTCTGTCCGTTGAATTCCAAGACGTTATTGCGGAACCGCTGCATCAACTATAGTATCTTTGCATTTTGAAGATTTTTATGATACACTTTGTAAAGCTTAGGGTGATGGGAGGATGCCTTCTGCCTGAGAAAAAGACTTTTCTGGAGGGGACCATAATGGCAAGAATACTCGTGGCAGAAGACAGTGCTACGGAACTTCGATTGATAAAGGACATCCTGAAAGAGACCAGCCATGAGGTCATCACGGCTGTAGACGGCGAGGAAGCCGAGCAGAAGGCGCGGGGAGAGGCTGTTGACATGGTTATTCTCGATGTCATCATGCCGAAGAGAAACGGCTTCCAGGTATGCCGAAATCTGAGGGCGGATGAAAAGCTCAAAGATCTCCCCATCATCATGGTGAGCTCAAAGGACCAGGAAAGCGATAAGGCTTGGGGACTCAAACAGGGGGCCACCGAATACATCACGAAACCCTTCACGCCCCTCGATCTGCTGATCGCCGTCAAGAAGCACCTGAGGAAAAAGTAACGAGGGGGACGCCGCAGGTCGAGGAATAGGCGCCGCGCTTTCGGCCGCCGTTCCCCGGAGGAGAAAAAAACCATGAAAACCGCGCTCTCAGAATTCATTGCGGAAATCAATCGGACCAGGAAAAGCGGGCTTCTCTCGATTATCGTGAAAGGCGCCAATACGCAGTTGAAGATGTTCTTCCGCGAGGGAGCGGTTTACCACGTCACGTGCGGCAATGTCAGGGGAGCGGAATGTCTGGCACAGGCGACGGGAATCGAGTTTGCAGAATGCTTTTTTATGCCTGAGGTGTCGTTAAACGCCCATGACGGGAACCTGCCCTCGCTGGCGGACATCATCCAGCTTTTCAAGACCGCCGGCACGGCCGTGGAGATCAAGCAGCCCGACGGGAAAGCCGCGCATTCCGCGGGTCCGGCTGCGGCGGGCATAAGCGATTTTGCCGGGATACGCGAGGAGTTGAAGACGGCGCTCATCAGACAGATAGGCCCTGCGGGCGCCAAGGTGATGTCGCGGATCGTCGAACAGAAGTGGCAGGCTTCGTCGCCGCCCACACGGGAAGACCTCCCTCGCCTCGTCGAATTACTGAAAGATGAAATAGAGAATCCCGACGATCGTAACGAATTCCTCAAAGAGGCAGCCAAGATAATTTCATAGCGCATAGTAAGGAGGGAATACAGAATGAAACAAGGTCTGAAGTCCAAAACGATTCTTCCGGTGATAGTCATCCTGGCGCTTGTCATGAGCGGCCTGGCGGTATTCAATTACGCCTCACAGGTCTCGCTCGTTAACGATGAAGCGGAGGAAACGCTCAAAGGCGTTCTCAGCACCGCTCACGGCATCCTGGACGCCCGGATGAACCTCTATCAGCAGATGGCCACCCTCGTAGCCGGCCTACCTACCGCGGCCGACGCCTTCGGGAAAGACGATCGGAAAAAGCTCATTGCCGAGTTTCTTCCGGGATTTGAAATTCTGAAGAAAAAATTCGGGCTTGCCCAGTTTCAGTTCCACAAGCCGCCCGCCATGTCGTTTTTACGGGTTCATCAGCCGGAAAAGTATGGAGACGACCTGTCTTCATTCAGGTTTACGGTTCTCTCCGTGAACGAGAAGCAGGTGGGAGTGCGAGGGATCGAGATCGGACGCGCCGGTATCGGGCTCCGGGGGGTTGAGCCGGTCTTCTCGAAGGAAAAATATGTGGGGTCCGTGGAGTTCGGCGGCGACCTGGGGCCGGCCCTTGAGGACGCGAAAAAGGTGTTCAACACCGAAGTGGTTGCGCTGATCTCGCAGGAAGCCGCGACTCAAGCATGGCAGGAGTGGCAAAAGAACGTGAAGTCCATCGGGAATTACGCCCCCTTATATTCCACCAACCCGGCCATGACGCAGGGGATCATACGGCCTGAAACGCTGGCGGCAGCGAAGGCCGCGGGACACGCCACGTATATCGATCAGGCAACCGTCGGCGGCAAAGAGTATTATATCGCCCTCTCGCCTCTCATCGACTACTCCGGCAAGGCGGTTGGGTTCCTCGGTATTTTTATGGACCGGACAGCGGTCCTGGCCAAGATCAAAAGAACGCTGATAATCAACATCGCGGTCTATATGTCGATTCTGCTGCTGGTCTCCGTGGTGATCAACCTCAGTCTGAGGAAGAGCGTCATCAACCCGGTGATCGCGTTGACGAACGCGGCCGATGCCGTATCCATGGGTAAACTGGCCAATAAAATAGAGATCAGGTCGAACGATGAACTGGAGACCCTCGCCAAGTCCCTCGATCGGATGAGGGTCAGTATGAAGAAACTCCTGGAATAGGCGAATGCTCCGCCCGCGCGTATTTGTTTCAAGGGAACTGTCGGTTTCAAGGGGAATCATGATGCCGATGACCGAGATGGGTGCAGAGAGAGACAAGCCGGGCGCGGACGCTTTCATGAATCGATGAGGTGGCAGCAAAATTATGAAGAAAAAGGGAATGCTCGCGCTTGCATTCCGCAGTCTCTCGTCGCTCATCGCCGCCGACAGGCCCATTGCTCAGGCTTTATTACGTGAAGGCAAAGGGTTTTCAGGCGGTAACGAAGGACAAGCTCGGAGGATAGGAGACTTCGCCCCGCGGTATTACCTGAAGGACAAGTGACAGGTAAAAGGAAATTTTCCAATCCCGTCTGTCCGGAACAAAGCGGTCTATGAAAAGGAATGCACGATGTACGAGAAGAGAACAAGAACAGGCACAGCGTATCATTAATTGTCGGCAATCGGTAAGAAACATGCAGGAACCTTCGGCCCACAACGGAGGATAAAATTTTTAAAGATGATGCGTTTATTGAGAATTTTTTATTACCATCAGTTATCTCATGAACTTGATCGAACAATTTACCTGTAAGCGGACCCCTCTGTCAAGACAATAAAGAGTCCACAATCCACCATCAAAATATGTGAACCGCTGGTGGCGGGTGTTTTTTACGCGATCAGCGGGTTCGTTTTGTGAAAAACCTTTTTACCGTGCCAGAACCGAACGTCATAATCCGCAAAGTTGTACCAAAAACAGGGGATAAGACGCACCTATCCCTTAAGCATTGTTTGAAGGCATCCAGAGGGTCACTTCTTTAACCTTGTCATCATTGTCAAGATCAAAGAAGCGACCCCCGATACCCCCTTCAGAGGTAGTGCGGGTCCTTGAGGAAGTTCTGGCCAAGGGATTTTTTTGCGCGGATGCTGTCGTTCATGGCTGCATATACTAACACTAATCCGTGGTAACTATAGCAGGGAAAGCACTGTAAAAATGTCTACGGCGTAAATCTGCCGCGACGTTTGGCACATTTTTCCAAGATGTCATCCAATTCGACATCTTTTAACCATTGTTCTCTTTCATGGGTGTAATCTCCCGATTCGGATTCATACTGTTGAAGAAATCGAACCATACCGAGCGGTCCCAATTGCTTAGCCAGCGCGTCTAGTTCTGCTTTTCTCAACACAGGGGGGAAAGTGTTTGCGATTTCATGAAATTATCTCCAGCGCCCATTGCAAGGGGTGGCACTCCGAATATGGCCGATATTGGATAGAACTGCTTCAGACTCCAGGTGGATTCTATCCTGCCCCTGATCGTCAAAAGGACGATTCAAGCAGCACACGTCTAGATAGATTTTGTATTGTTTCATGGTGCAATTATACCAGAGAGGAAGGCGCTTGGAAACTTTTTTATGTATGTCGGCCATGCGTCACGACCGGAAAGCACACGACCCCTTTCGTGGTCGATTTCCTGCATCGAATGAGTCGATCAATCATGTGCATTATGTCGGGTTTCACTACGCTCTACCCGACCTACTGGGTTATGGTTTTCGGAAAGCCAAGTAAACCATACGGCACAGCCCAAACTATTTCATTTTTTACGGCATCCAATTCAATATGAACCCCATGATCCTCCCCATTTATCTGATCAAAGACGAGGATATGATCAGTTTTCCATGCCAATTTAGATTGTCTATCAGTTGTTCGGTTCCGTATTTCATATACAATTCCAGTTCTATTGTCTTCGAAATACAAATAGTTCCTGTGACCAACCCCTACCCAAGCGTTAAACCTTCCATCAGGCGAAATAACAGGGTCGTCGCCGCCGTCCCTGATTATTTTTCCAGGGTTTGCTTTAACAATAATCCTTTCGTAAGGTGCTTTAAGGTTATATTGGTTATAAATATTATGCTTGTGCTTATGAGAATCTATAATACTGCGTGGTTTTTGTTTTCTAAAGAACCTTTCGTCGGACATTTTGTCACAATAAAAAGCGACAACGCGATCTTGCATTTCCTGTAGGGGATACTCGTGCAATTCGTATTTTGTGCCAGGCGGAATTGGCTTACGCCATTTATCCATTATTTCAAATATGGAATCTGCTTCTTTTATAGACCTAAAGATTTTATGCCACAGACTTTTCGGAAATATTTCTATGTAGTCTCTTGTTTTTATGCTTTCCTCAGACCCGATGCCCTTTACTTGTGATTTTTCACGAGCATTCACCCACCTGAAGGCCTAGTTTTTCACTACCATTCACCCACCCCATTTTCAGAAGCATTCACCCACCCTGGGCGGTTATTTTCATGAGCATTCACCCACCCCCAAGGACCCTTCTGCGCGG
>JANPMZ010000369.1:0-4697 GCA_031427195.1 Nitrospirota bacterium | reverse complement strand
AGATGTTGCTCTTTGGCCCCATCTGTGTATTCAAAGTGAAAAACGCATCATTGACTCTAAAATCGTTTACGTAGGAATACGCAGTAGCGTATTCCGCTTCAAATGGGCATGCGGCCAAGGCCGTCGCGCCATAGCCAAAAGCTGTGGAATAGCAAGAAGCACCGTTGACGAGTACGCGAAACGCGCCAAACAAGCCGGCTTGTCATGGCCCCTGCCGGCAGAGCTCGACGATGCCGCCCTTGAGCATCTGCTCTACCCGCCTGTCATCGTTTTAGATTACCCACGACCACTTCCTGTCTGGGCTGACATCCACCGGGAGCTTACACGGAAGAGCGTTACCTTGATGCTGCTCTTTGCCTGCGCCTTGGCCCACAAAGCTTGCCGTGATGGTCATGTCGTTCTGTATCAGCGGCTGCCGCGGCTCCTTGAAGAACTGGCCCTTTCGCATCACGATGGACGGTATCGCAAGCTGATGAAGTCACTTCTCAAGGCAGACCTTCTTATCCTCGACGACTTTGGCCTCGCGCCCCTCACCACGGATCAACAAAGGGATCTTCTTGAAATCATCGACGACCGGTATGACCGGAGGTCAACTCTCGTGACAAGTCAGCTGCCGGTAAAGCACTGGCACGATATCCTGGCCGATCCGACCTTGGCCGACGCAATCCTGGACCGGCTGGTGCATAACGCATACAAAATCGAACTGAAAGGAGAATCAATGAGAAAGGGCAGGTCTAAGATCAATCAAACATCAATCGTTGACAAGTCAAAATCGCTGTGAGATAGTAGCCGTAACCTAGCGTTCGTTCACCCCGTTAGGAGGGCGGCCTGAATTGCAGCGGAACGGTGGCCCGAAATGAAACGGAATGCCCGCCTGAATTCAGCGGAATACGCGGTTGCGTATTCCGTCGGTGTTGGCTGCATATGTCGGTGGAATCGCTAGTGATTTCAGGAGCAACAAATGGCAACGAGAAGATTATCCTATTTATCCTATGTCTGCACTGCGAGAGGGCGTATTGAATGCGCTAGTTCATCGCGACTACAATCTAACAGGATCGACCCTGATTTCGATAGCGCCCGATTCGCTTCAGATTTCGAATCCGGGCGGTCTTCCACCTGGACTCACAACAGCTGACCTTAAACGCGATCATCCATCATTGCCGCGCAATCCGGATATTGCTCATATATTATTTCTTCATGGTCTTATTGAAAAGGTCGGACGCGGGACGCAGCGAATATTAGAAGATTGTCGGGCTGCTCGCCTTCGGGATCCTAAGTGGCAATTTTCCGAGATTGAGACGAAATTATCGTGCTACTTTTCTGTGAAGAGCACTACATTTGAACACTTCAATGAGAGGCAGCAGAAAATTGTCGTGCTTTTGAAGAAGAAGCAGCAGCTCCGGGTAAGTGACTTAGTGAACACGTTGGGCGGCAAGATCACCGAGCGAACAATACGAAATGACCTCCAAGCATTAGTAGATGGTAGCTGGCTGGTTCGTCGCGGACGTGGACGCAGCACATCATATGTGGAGGGGCCGTCGCTGCGGCTGAAATAGGCGATCAAAAAGGGATTTCCGGATATTTCCGGAAGAAAATTCTGGGGGACAATAATGGCACGGATTGACTTCCCATCATAACTTTAGGAACGTTCGTCCTCAGAGTGCATTGAGTCTGGCTGAATCCGGAGCCGATAAGGCAACAGGGAGCAACAGTAGCGCGTCGGATGGACAAAAATGTTCTTATAAATCAGCTTGAGGCTAGTGCGTTTGAAAGGTAGCTGCAAGCCATTCTATCGCGTCTGACAATTCGCACCACCCGCATTTACCTGGAGGTTCTATGCTCTCGAAGGTCATCAGTTCGGCAGTACTCGGCATTGACGCCTATCCTGTTGAGGTTGAGGTAGACATCGCGGCCCGGGGGCTACCCTTCTTCTCAACCGTTGGCCTTCCCGATGCCGCAGTTAAAGAGAGCAAGGAGCGCGTGCGCGCCGCGCTCAAGAACACGGGCTTCGACTTTCCGCTTAAACAGGTCGTGGTCAATCTGGCGCCTGCTGACATAAAAAAAGAAGGCTCCGCATTCGATCTGCCCATCGCCATCGGCATGCTGATCGCCGAAGGCGTCCTGACGCAGGAGCAGGCGTCGGGCTACCTCATCGTGGGAGAACTCGCGCTCGACGGCCGCGTCAAGCCCGTGCGCGGCGCGCTGTCCATGGCCGTGCTCGCAAAAAAAGCGGGCTACCGCGGCATGATCATTCCCGCGGACAACGCCCAGGAAGCAGCCGTGGTCGAGTCCGTAAAGATCTTCGGCATGCATACGCTGCCGCAGGTGGTGGAGTTCCTCCTGGGCAGGCAAGCGCTCGAGCCGGTGGCCATGGATATGAGGAACGCTTTTGAGGCCTACTCAGCTTATCAGGAGGACTTCTTCGAGGTCAAAGGGCAGGAGCATGCCAAGCGCGCCATCGAGATCGCCGCCGCCGGCGCTCACAACATCATCATGATCGGGCCGCCGGGCTCGGGAAAAACCATGCTTGCCCGCCGGTTGCCGTCCGTGCTGCCACAGATGAGCTTTGACGAGTCGATAGAGACCACGAAGATCCACAGCATCATGGGGCTTTTGAAGCACGGCCAGCCGCTCATTGCGACCCGTCCCTATCGTTCGCCGCACCACACGATCTCCGATGCCGGGCTCATCGGCGGCGGGCAGGTGCCGAAGCCCGGCGAAGTAAGCCTGTCGCACAACGGCGTGCTGTTCCTTGACGAGCTGCCCGAGTTCAAACGTAATGTGCTCGAAGCGCTCCGTCAGCCGCTTGAGGACGGCCAGGTCACGATCTCTCGCGCAATCACATCGCTCACCTATCCGGCATCCATGATGCTCGTGGCAGCCATGAACCCCTGCAAGTGCGGGTTTCACGGCGACCCCTTCCATCAATGCCTCTGCACACCACACCAGATCCAGACCTACCGGTCAAAAGTTTCCGGCCCGCTCATGGACCGCATCGACATCCATATCGAAGTGCCTGCCATCAAGTTCAACGAGATCGCCTCCGACACCCTGGGCGAACCATCGTCGTCGATTCGCGAGCGTGTGACCCGCGCCCGCACGATCCAGCAGGAGCGGTTCAAAAGCGACGGCATCTACGCCAACGCGCACATGAAGCCGCGCCATATCCGCAAGTACTGCAGGATCGATGAGTCCTGCACGAATCTGATGGAGTCGGCCATGAACCGGCTCGGCCTTTCAGCCCGTGCCTATAACCGCATCCTGAAAGTGGCGAGGACGATCGCTGATATCGAAGGCAGCGAGAAGATCGCGACCGAGCATATCTCGGAAGCGATCCAGTATAGGAGTTTGGATAGAAGGGTGAGTTGATCTGCTTATGTGACGAGTCGATATTGTAAATCCCACCTCTCGTAGAAAGAGTCAGGATTCAGGAGAAACACCCATCTACCTGCTCCGCTCCAGCATCTCGTTCATCTTTTTATAGATCGCATTCCCGATGGTAATTCCCTGATCAATGAACTCCGGGCCGAACCGCTTGCCGGTCTCAGTCCGGAAAGTTCCCTTTATTTTCTCGATACCTTTCATCTTTTCCTTAAAGGTCCGGTGCAGTGCTTCCGGCGGCGTGTGGTGGGACTCGACCATGAGCCAAAGCGTGGTGGTGAAATTTTCCGGCCCCCACCGGAACTTGTCGGCGTCATAGAGCGCATCGCTCACCAGTTGTCCCGCAGCATCGTCCCGTTCGAAGGTCTCCTGAAAGGCCTCGTGGTTCCTGATGGCATCCGCAATATACTGGCGTTCGCACAACTCCATGCCCAGCTTCGACAGGATCTTTTCGGCCTCGATGCTTCCCCGTACCGCATGGTCCTGTTCCCTTCGCTTGATGTCGTGCAAGAGACCGGCGATGATGGATGCGGTAAAGAGGCGCTCTTGATCAGGCGAGCTCATGTTCGATTGCTCAGCCTCGATGAGGACGATCGTTCCCGCGTCGCGCGCCACGGCTTCGCAGTGGCATAGTCCGTGGGCGCATTCCAGGAGGGATTCATCCAGATAAGTCCGGCAGCGCAGGATGAACTCATGGCTCCCTAAAGACGCTTCTGCACGGCGCACCTGGGAAGCGTGTTCAACGTAGAACGAGGGGCGGGGCAAGGCCCGGGCAAGCTGGTGCGCCAGGTTCTGGAGTTCTTGGTAGAGCGACTGTGCCATGGACCTATAATAAACGGAGCCATCGAGGCTTGTCAAGGCGAGTTTTTTCTGCTCCATGTTCAGATTGACAGGTCTTTGCTACATGGAGTAAGATGGCCCTACTTCAGCATTTGAAAGGAGCTTCTTGTGTCCGATATCCATAGTGAACGAATCCTTATCCTCGACTTCGGCTCCCAGTACACCCAGCTCATCGCGCGTCGGGTGCGCGAGGCAAAGGTCTATTGCGAAATTTTCCCTTACAACGCAGGGCTCGACAAGGTCAAGGCCTTCAACCCGAAGGGGCTTATCCTGTCGGGCGGTCCTTCGAGCGTCTATGATGCCGGTTCACCGCTCATCGACCGCGCCCACCTCAATCTCGGCATCCCGGTGCTCGGCATCTGCTACGGTATGCAGCTCTTGACCCATGTGCTCGGCGGACAGGTGGCCAAATCCGCCAAACGCGAGTTCGGCAGGGCGGAGCTCAACATCCATAAGAACGAGGGATTGTTCTCCGC
>JANPMZ010000368.1:0-12105 GCA_031427195.1 Nitrospirota bacterium | reverse complement strand
CGACCTCGACCTCATCCTCGACGTCTGCGCCCGCTGCATCGTCATCAGGGACGGCGTCGTTGTTGCCGACGGCCCGTCGAGATCGATCCTCTCCGATAGAACGCTTATGGAGGAGAATAACCTTGAGCTGCCGCTTTCGCTACAGCGCTGCTGAAACTGCGCTGATGTTCCATACAGAAAAGCAGACCTTTTTTGACAGGATAACAGGATTTACTGGACAGGAGCAGGAATGACACGTCAGTATCCGATTTTTATCCTGTTATCCTGTAAACCTAAAAACGGCAGTTGCTCTTGTTTTACCGCAAAGAACGCATAGAAAATCAGAAACTTGGAAGAGAAACGTTATTCACCCTCATGGCGAGTCTCGTTTTAAACCAAAATTATTGATTTTCCTCTGCGATCTCTGCGTTCTCTGCGGTCAAATGCTCTTTTTAGGTTTATAGAGTCTAGTCGTATCCAGCCTTTTCATAGCTATTCTCCGACCTGATCCGTGTCAAAGGTTTTGATCTTCTCCGTGTCTCCGTGTCTCCGTGGTGAAAGAGCATTTTGTCCGGTCGTTGAATATCTTGACAAGTCGTACCCGATAGTTTTACAGTAACCATCACATTGTTCCAGGAGGAGCCCATGTCAGACCTTGTCCGGTTCGGCGTTTCCATCGACGGCCAGCTCATGAAGAAATATGACTCGCTTATTTCCCGCAAAGGATATAAGAACCGCTCTGAGGCCATCCGCGATCTGATCCGCGACCGGCTTGTTGATGAGGAATGGGAGGGCGGCGACGAGGACACGGTCGGCACCATCACCATTGTCTATAACCATCATACCCGGGAACTGGAGCATGCCCTTACGGACATGCAGCACAAATCCTTCCATCAGATCATTTCAACGCTCCATGTCCATCTTGACGCGCATAACTGCCTTGAGGTGCTGGTGGTGAAGGGGAAGAGCCGGGATATCAGAAAGATCGCGGACAGGCTCATCGGCACCCGGGGGGTTAAACACGGAAAATTGACCATGACGACGACCGGAAAAGAATTGGTGTAACCGGCCATTCAGGGAGGGACCATGCACGACAACCACAAACACCATCATGCACACGATCATGCCCATGAACATGCAGACGCCGGAACGGAAGCCCTGCGCAAGCTGCAGGCAATGCTTGAGCACTGGGTCGAGCACAGCGACAGCCATACGGAAAGCTACAAAGAGTGGGCTGCGAAGGCGAGCGCGGCCGGCGAAGAGGAGATCGCGAAGGAAATCCATTTTGCCATTGATGACAGCGATTCGGTCAAAGCTCATCTGAAACGGGCAAAGGCGATCCTGGCGGCGAAGATGGTGCAGAGAAAGTCCTGATTTCGGATTGCGGATTTCGGATTGCGGATTGAGAAAGTACAGAATCCGATCTTCGTAAACAGCGTCATGGAAAAGAGAGGTTTTTATGCAGAATAATTTTGATGCCGATCTTCGGGATGCGGTCCAGTTCCACGGTCACCTCTGCCCGGGCCTGGCGCTCGGCTTTCGCGTAGCAAAGGCCGCGCTTCGCGAGCTCAATGCCGATCGACCGCAGGACGAAGAGCTGGTGGCTGTTGTGGAAAACGATTCCTGCGCGGTTGACGCGATCCAGTACATCACGGGCTGTACCTTCGGCAAGGGAAACCTTGTCTTTCGGGACTACGGCAAGCATGTCTATACCTTTTTCAATCGCAGGACCGGGCAGGGTGTGCGCATCTCCGAGGACTACCGCGGATTCGAAGGCGATAGCCGTTTTCCTGCGCTGAAGAAACATCAGGAGGCAGGGGAGGAGGTGTCGCGTGAGATGGAGCAGTATAAGATGGAAAAAGCCGCCGCCATTCTCCAGGCCGATGAAAAGGAGCTCATGATCATTACTGTCGTTGCCGCGCTGCCTCCCGCAGAGGCGAAAATACGCACCTCCCTGCGCTGCGCCTTGTGCAACGAGAAGTTCATGGAATCCCGCAGTCGCCAAAAAGGCGGTAAAACAGTCTGTATTCCCTGTTTTGAAGCCCGGAAGGAATAAATTCCCGCTATTTTCCCGAATAAATTGTGATCCGCCCCGAGTTGCGCCGTACCTGCCGCTTGCAGAACCTCCCATTCATGGCGATAATAATAGGATCATATAGATCATATTATTATCAGACTTGATTAGTTGAGTTGTTGACATTCCCACTGTCTATCCACCCTAAAAACGGCAGTTGCTCTTGTTTTACCGCAAAGAACGCTGAGAAAATCAGAAACTTGGAAGAGAAACGTTATTCACCCTCATGGCGAGTCTCGTTTTAAACCAAACGTATTGATTTTTCTCTGCGATCTCTGCGTTCTCTGCGGTCAAATGCTCTTTTTAGGATGACGTCTCCGGCCGATCAGGATATCCGTGCATATCCGGTCCATTGCGTCAGTTGTCGTCGTTCGAGCGTGGCCCGTTCCGTCTTCCTTCGCCTTTCTTTCTCGCGCCGGGGTCCTGTACCTGAGCGCCCTGCTGATTCGGGTTCTGACGGTCCATCCGGGGAGGCCGTCCGCCTGCCGCTGCAATTCCCGCGGAAGCATCAGGTCGGACCTGTTCCGCTCGTTCCCTGTTCGGATTAGCGGTCCGCTCCGGAGCGGGTTGGTCGACCCTTCGCGGCGAAGCGGACGGCACGGCGGCGGCAGGAGCCGCGGGAGCGCTTCCGCCCCCGATCCCCGGTGTTATGTAAAGCTCCGTCCTCGTGGCGTCCGGCCATTTCAGCTCGATATGGTCGCTCCGCACCTTCACGATCTGCGATTCATCGGGAAGCATTTCATACAGCCGGTAGAAGGTCTGGGGGTTCCTGGTATCGTCGATCACCGCTCCAGTGAACGGGCCGCCTTCGATCGTGCCGACCAGCCGGAACGCCGACTGTGGCCGCAGCGCGTCAAGCTGCGCCCAGGCGATCGAGCCCTCGCGGAACAGCGGTCCGGCCAGCACCGCAACGAGACCTGTCAAAACGATCAACAGCGGGACCATGCCTCCGCGCGCAGCGGTACCGCCTGTTGTCATCGTATTCTCGTGAAATTCGGCTGCCTTCATATGTCTGGATTATACGGTCGCCACAACAGGTTGTCAATGGGAAGGGCCATCATGTCCTCTTCCCGCGTGGCTGCCCAGGATCGCATCTCGTGAGCTGGTTCCCGCATGACGAACGTACTATTTGACACGGCCATATCTCCGTTGGTTGAGCGGCAGGGACGAATTGATCTTGTGACCGCATTGCCGGCATCCTCCTCCATTAACAGGCAGAAAAAGTCTGTTAGCCGTCTTTGCGAGCGAAGCGAAGCAATCTCGGATTTAAGATGATCAATAACTTCGAGATTGCCACGTCGCAAAAACGCTCCTCGCCAGACGGTCAAGATACTTGCGAAGTACCTCGCCGGCTGGCGCGGTTACTTCAGTTTCAGCCAAACCCCGTCCGTTATCCAAGGCCATGAGTCGTTGATACGACGACGGCTCCGCTCCATCATATGGAGGCAATGGAAGCGAAGAAAGACTCCGGTACAAAGAACTCAGACAACGGGGCATCCCTCACTATCAAGCGGCAGTCGCGGCAGGCGCACCTAAAGACACGTGGCGGATGGCGCACCATGCCACCATACAACAGGCGTTCCCAAATGCTTATTTTGACTCGCTCGGACTTCCAAGATTAGCTGCTCGCAACGCTTAACCGACCTAACCGTCGTGTACGGACCCGTACGCACGGTGGTGTGTCAGGGAAAGCCCGTGAGGGCCTACCTATGTTATTTGATCCCATGCATGAGACAGCAGCAAGCAAAATAATGTTGCCATAACCTTATTATTGTGGTATCATTCACATACCTTGGGAAGACGCTTCGCGGTCGCGCTCCACGATACGTCCGGGAATTCGCACTACAGAAGGAGATCGTCATGAAATTGAACTGGAAGTTGTTCGGCATGTTTATCATCCTTGCGTTGACCGCGTGCAGCAATAGAAATGAGACCTTGGCCGGCAGACCGGAAGCGTCGCCCCCCTCTGTCGCTCCGACACTGCTTGCCAGCGGCGGCAGCAGTACCAGCGGCACCGGTGGAGGCGGGGGGTCTGTATATGCCGTTTCCTACGGGGCGGTCAAGGTCCTGAAATCCGGCACCGTGGACGCGGTTTTTACCGTGCCTACCTATACACCGGACTTTGGAACCAATCATGCTGTTGTAAGCGCCGGGACGACCACCACGGTCTTGCTCGATGCCGATGACTCCAGCGGCAACTTGTGTGCTATTTCTTGGAACACGGATCTCTATATCGGCAATGGAGACAAAATCTGTGACGGCGGGGATACCCTCGTGACCGGTCTCACGGTAGAAGCAGGCGCGACTCTGGTTCTTGTTGACCAAGGATCCGGCTATGCTACGCTCCGACTGGCGAACGATCTGGTTATCTTCGGAACTCTAACGACCGAGGTTGATCTGAACTGGGGCATCGACATCGAGGCGAACGTCATCGATGTGGAGAGCGGAGGAAAGATCGTTACGTCGGCAACGACCACGGACATGTCCGCGGGCGAGATATGGCTCGGCAGCTACATGGGCACGACACAACAGATCATCAATCACGGGACCATCGAGGCAAAAGGGCTCGGCAACGGAGGCGGAGGATGGATAGTTTTAGAATCCGCTGACCTTGTGGTGAACACCGGGACCATTGACGCGAGCGGCGGGGACAGCACGGTTTTCGGGAGCAGCGGCGGCAGGGGCGGCAGCGGCGGAGAGCTGGATGTGTACGTTGACTATGGTGATTTCTATTCCTCGGGCATCATTCGCATGAACGGCGGCAAGGGGGCAACCGACGGCGGCGACAGTGAAGCCGATTTTCAGATTTATAATTGGTATTCCGTATATGTTGAGACCGCATATGTTGACAACATCCGGGGCAGGAACGGAGATATCATCATTAGCGGTACGTACGAGGCAAATGGCGGCGATGGCACGAACGGCAGTGGCGGTTACGGCGGCTATATCTATCTCCAGACGAACGCTCTGGGAGCAGTGACGATCAACGCCACCATGTCCGTCAAGGGAGGCGAAGCTTTAGCAGCAGGCTTCTCCGGAGGTAACGCGTGGTATGGTTACGGGATCGATATCTATTCATACCTCGATCCCTACTTTTCTGGCGGTTTTGCTGATCCAACAACGCCCGGCAAGATCCGCATCGCCGGTACGTACGATCTACGCGGCGGCAATGGCGATGGGATGGGCGGATTCGGCGGAATTTTCAATATCTACAGCAACGGATACAACGCGTCCAATATCGGGTCGGATGTTGAGCTGGTCGGTTTCCCCGCCATCGACTTGAATGGCGGGGAAGGCGCGAGCGGCGGTAGCGCCGCAGCGGGCGCATTCCGGCTGTACACCAGTGCAGTTGGAGCGACGCTTGCCGGACCCATCACGAACGAGGCGAGGATCGAGGCCCGGGGCGGGAAAGCCACCGGCACAGGCACCCCGGGAGGCGCGGGCGGTTATGTGGAACTACTGGCGAGCGGACCCTCCGGCTCGACTACGGTCATCAACAACTCCGGCGACATTGATATTTCAGGAGGGACTGGAGACACCGGCGGTGCGGCTTATGGAGCGGGTGCAGGTGACGCGCTTCATCTGCAGGCCGTGCATGTCACGAATTCCGGAGCGCTCACGGCAAAAGGCGGCAACGGCACGATCTTCGGCGGGAATGGCGGGAACATCACGTTGAATTCGACCGATTCTGCCACCCTGCCGACAACGAACACCGGGACCCTGAACGCTACGGGAGGGACCGGAACAGCAGCAGGAACACCGGGAACCAGAACTATAGACGGGACCGTTTTATAATTGTCATAACACCATGACTACTCACCGGGGCAGGAGAAATCCTGTCCTTTTTTTATTTCCTCCGGCGCCATGCCGTATGCCCCTCGCAGGCTGAAGCCTGGGCTGCCAGGTCACATGATAATGGACAGTATGATTATCAGGCTTGACTTATTGACTTATTACCGCCCGAACTAAATGGCAACGAAGCAGACCTTAAGAAGTCGGTGAGATCGTGGACTATGCAAGGGGAGAGCGTATTACGAAGAACCTGGCAGCCAGTGTTTGTTCCGAGCCGTAGCCGCAAAACGCTCGGCAGGCGGCCTGATTCACCATTCTGACCTCACTTCACAATCCCCGTCATTTTCCCTAACCAAAAACTCATTTGCCGGAATTTTTATTGACAAACCTTTGATACTGTTTTATTATCATTTTTATTCTTTAAAATTAAACGGTTAGATGTATAAATATGTTGAAAATGAAGGGGACAGGAAATTCCCGGATATCACCGGTAAAGGCGGATCGAATACGTGGCTAAGAAAGCAATTAACGTAGGCATCATCGGCTTCGGCACCGTGGGAACAGGCACGGCCCGTATCCTGATCGAGAACGCCGACATCATAGAGAGACGGCTCGGTGCGCCGGTGGTGCTCAAGAGGATCTCCGATCTGGATGTCAAGCGTGACCGCGGCATAGCGCTCGGCAGCGTGCAGCTGACGACCAGCGCTCAGGATGTTCTGACGGACCCGGACATCGATGTTGTTATCGAGCTCATCGGCGGGTATAAACCTGCCAGGGAGTTCATCCTGGAAGCGTTCCGGAACAAGAAACATGTGGTGACGGCGAACAAGGCGCTGCTGGCCGTGCACGGCGAAGAACTCTATGCTGCCGCTGAAAAGGCAGGCGTGACCCTGGGCTTCGAGGCGTCAGTTGCCGGCGGTATCCCGATCCTTGCCGCGCTCAGGAGCGGGCTCGCGGCAAACAATATTGAATCCATCTACGGGATCGTAAACGGCACCTGCAATTATATCCTGACGCTCATGACGAACGCAGGCCGGAAGTTCGACGAGGTGCTCAAGGAAGCCCAGGCCATGGGATATGCCGAGGCGGACCCGACTTTCGATATAGAAGGCATTGACTCGGCGCATAAGCTCGCGATCCTCACCATGCTGGCCTACGGCACTCCGGTCAGGTTCGACGACATCTACACTGAAGGGATCTCGAAGATCACTCCGCTGGATATTGATTTCGCCAGAGACCTGGGCTACAAGATCAAGCTTCTGGCCATCACCAAGATGGCGCATGGTGAGATCGAGACGCGGGTGCATCCTACCATGCTTCCCGAGACCTATCCGATCGCGACGGTTGACGGTGTTTTTAACGCTCTCGCCGTGGTGGGAGACGCCGTCGGTTCGACCATGTTCTACGGCAGGGGAGCAGGAGATATGCCCACGGGCAGCGCGGTCGTGAGCGACGTCATCAGTATCGGACGCGACATTCTCGCCGGCTCTGTGGGCCGGTCGCCGGTAACGGCATTCCGCGACCGTAAACCGCTCAAGATACGGAAAATGGACGATATCACGTCGTGCTATTATCTCCGGTTCTCGGCGCTGGATAAGCCGGGAGTGCTCTCCCGCATCACGGGCGTGCTCGGGAAGAACAACATCAGCATCTCTTCGATGCTCCAGAAGGGCCGTAAAGTGGACGAAGCGGTGCCCGTCGTGATGATGACCCACGAGGCGGTGGAGCGTGACGTGCGCAAGGCGCTCGACGAGATCAATACAATGGATTGTGTGTCCGGCGCCACCGTGGTGATCAGGGTGGAAGAGGGGAAGCAAGGATAAATTGCGGATTTCGGAATGAGGATTTCGGAATGGAAGCAGAAGCTAATAACGGTTTTATTCCGCAATCCGCAATCGCCAATCCGCAATGTGAGGTTACTATGGCTGATGAATTAAAAATAGACAAGACGCTCGATATCAAAGGCCAGGTCTGCCCCTATACCTTTGTCCGCTCCAAACTGGCCATCGAAAAAATGGGCCTGGGCGAAGTGCTTGAGATCGTCACCGATCATAAGCCTGCCTCGGAAAATGTTCCCCGCAGCATGGAGAATGAAGGCCAGAAAGTGTTGAAGATCGACCAGGTCGGCGAAAAAGAGTGGCATATCTTTGTCCGGAAGGACAAGGATAAAGTAAAAAAATAATTGCGGAATGCGGATAATTAAATCCGCAATCTAAAAGCCGCAATTCGAAATGGAAAACCATGGATTTTACCGAAGATCAGATACTGCGCTACAGCAGGCACATCCTGCTCCCCGAGGTCGGGGGGGAAGGCCAGGAGAGGATACTGAACGCCAGGGTCGTGCTCGTGGGCGCCGGCGGGCTCGGCTCTCCGGTCGGCTATTATCTTGCGGCTGCCGGAGTGGGAACGATCGGGGTCATTGACAACGACCGTGTGGAAATATCGAACCTCCAGCGCCAGATCGCGCACCATACCGGCAGGCTTGGCGTGTTAAAGGCCGATTCCGCCAAGGAGACCTTCGAGACACTGAACCCTGATGTGAAGGTTATTACGCATAAAGAACGGCTCACGTCCGGGAACATCAAGGACATCATCAAGGACTATGACATCGTGGTGGACGGGAGCGATAACTTCCCGACCCGCTATCTGGTGAACGATGCCTGTGTCATGCTCAAAAAGACGCTCGTAAGCGCCGCTGTTTTCCGCTTCGAAGGTCAGGTGATGACCATTGTACCGGGCGAAGGCCCCTGTTATCGGTGCCTCTTCGAGATCCCGCCGCCGCCGGGGATGGTCCCGTCCTGCCAGGAGGCGGGGATACTGGGAGTCGTGACGGGCGTCATCGGAACGATACAGGCGACCGAGGTGATCAAGGTGATCCTCGGGATCGGCCAGCCGCTCAAAGGGTCGCTGCTGCTCTGGAACGCACTCGATATGAGCTTTCGCAAGGTCAAAGTGCCTCATAATCGCGAGTGTCCGGTCTGCGGCGAGCACCCGACCATTACCGAGTTGATCGACTATGAGCAGTTCTGCTCCATGAGCCACTGAGAAGGTGTGAATAAATATAGGTCATGAAATGCGTTCCCACGCGGAGCATGGGAACGAGAAAAAGGTAACCATTATCTATGAAACGTGATCTGTCTTTTAGCCTTATCCTCTATTCCTGCGGTTTGTTCTTCCTGCTCTTTTCCGGTTGCGCCCCCTACAGCACCTATCCGCCGGGCACGGTCAAACAGGTCAATCCTGTTGTTGAACGCGAAACCGTAAGCCTCGCTTCACTGACAACAGCACCGGTGGCGATGCGTGACGAGTATTTTCTCGGGCCCGGAGACGTCCTGCTCGTGAACGTGTCGGGAAAGCCTGAGTTCTCGACCATCCTTGGCGGCAAGGGGAGCAGGGTCGATGGCGCAGGCAATGTCCATTTGCCGCTCGTTGGCAGCGTCAGGGTGGCAGGCCTCACCCTGGAGCAGTCGCAAGCAGTGGTGCGGGACGCGTTCAAATCCTACATCAAAGAGCCTTGGGCAGTCATCGAAATAGCGGATTACCGGACCAAGCAGGTGTTCATCTTCGGCGCGGTAAAAAAGCCGGGACCGGTTCCCATGCTGCCGGGCGGGCTGAACCTGGCCCAAGCCATAGCCTCGGCTGATCTGCGAGACTCCTACTATGACCTAACCCACGTGCGCATCATTCGGTCGCTCTCGGCAACGCAGGGCGAATTGCTCGTCGTTGATTTCGATAGGATCCTCCAAGGTGAGGCGCTGCCGTACCCCTTGCGGGACGGGGATATCATTTATGTGCCCAAGAACCGCTTCGGCAACTGGAACGACACCCTTGCGGAGCTCCTGCCTTCGCTCACCACCGTAAGCGCAATATTGACACCCTTTGTGCAGGTCAATTATCTTAAGACGGTCCGGTAAGGCTGTGACGGCGGTGAATGGGTGAAGGGTGAAGGGTGAAGGGTGAAGGGTGAAGGGTGAATGGGTGAAGGGTGAATGGGTGAAGGGTGAATGGTGAAGGGTGAATGGGTGAAGTGAATAGTTAACTTCTCTATTCTCTATTCTCTATTCTCTATTCACGCTTCACGGTTCTCAATTCACCATTCACGCTTCACGGTTCTCAATTCACCATTCACGCAATTAACCCCGGCTCGTCCGGCACAGGAAAATTACATGCAAACAAACCAGCAACAGCATCCTGAAGCGCAGGAAGTCAGCTTACGCGATTATGTAAACGTTCTGTTTCTCTACCGGAAGACCTTTTTGTGGGGCTTTCTGAGCGTTTTCCTCGGCACCGCCTTGTATACCTTCCAAATAACGCCGGTCTATGAAGCCGTTGCCACGATGCATGTGAAGGACGAACGGTCGCAGAGCGGCCGGCTTGAAGAGCTCCTGATGAACAAACAAAGCCCTATCGAGACGGAGCTCGAAATCCTGAAGTCCCGGACAAATATTGAGAATGTCGTGCGAAAGCTCCATCTCGACTGGCAACTCTCCAAGCTGTCTGACGGCTTAAGCGTGCGGATACTCGATTTTTCCTCAACAGCGGCAGAACCTTCCTATACGATAACACTGACCGGGCCGGGAAGCTTCACGGTCCTTGATAACAAAAAGGTGAGTGTGGGACAGGGGAAGATCAACGAGCTGATGCAAGGCCAGGACGTAAGCCTGTTCATTGCGGAGATAACCGGGAGCAAGGGAGACAGTTTCAGGCTGCAGAAGAACAATTTTGATGATACGGTAGCATCACTGAAAAAAGCCGTAAAAGCTGTTGAGCTGGGAAGAAAGACCAATATGATTCGCGTGTCGTACCCGGATTCCGATCCCCGGAAGGCCGCCACGGTCATCAATACGCTGACCGCTATGTATATACAGCAGAACCGTGTATTCAAAACCCAGGGAGCGGCGGAAACCGCCAAATTCCTTGATGAACAACTGAGCAATTTAAGGATAGACCTGAATACTTCTGAAAAGAACCTGGAGGAATATAAGGTCTCCACCGGGATGATGGAACTCGACGCCGAGGCAAAAGAGCTCATCACCAAGTTGTCCGAGATCGAAAAAGAACGCAAGGAAGTGAGCTTGCGCAAAAAACAGATAGAATTCGCTTTGGATAATTTGAATGAAGCCATCCAGAAAAAGGTCATCTATTCGCCGTCCTTCCAGAACAACGACACGCTTATGGCGGGAATGGCTTCGAAACTGGCCGAACTGGAGGTCCAGAAGAACGCGCTGCTCTCGGAATATCATCAGGCCCATCCGGCAGTGCGGTTAATGCAGGCCCAGATCGACGATCTCCAGCGCAAGATCCACGCAACCTTTGAGAATGAATTCAAGAACCTCACGAGAGCAGAATTAAATCTCGGGCAGGTCATCAGCCAGTATGAAAAACAGATGCGAAGACTGCCTCTCATGGAGCGGCAGCAGGCGTCGCTGCTCAGGAGCACCAAAGTAAACCAGGAGGTGTACGGCTTCCTGCTTCAGAAAAGGGAAGAGTCCCGTATCGCAGCCGCATCCACCCTCGGGGCGGTCGACGTCATTGATCCGGCCATCGTCCCTTCCCGACCGATAAAGCCGGTGAAAGGAAAGAACCTGCTGCTGGGTCTCTTGATAGGTTGCATGGTCGGGATCGGCGCGGCGTTCCTGCGGAACAGCCTCGATGATACGATCAAGGACGCGGAAACAGCCAAGCGGGAATTGGGCCTGACGCTCCTTGCACAGATACCCCATATCGGCGGGACCGAGGACAAGGACAAAAAAAATGCGCTTATTGTGCATAAAGAGCCCAAGGCGCCGGTTTCCGAGGCGTTCAGAAGCCTGAGAACAGCGATCCATTATTCAGCGATCGCCGATCAGAAACAGGTCCTGCTCGTGACCAGCACCTTCCCAGGGGAAGGAAAGAGCACCATCATCGCGAACCTGTCGCTCACCCTGGCCCAGACCGGCGTCAAAGTCCTCCTGATAGATTGTGATATGCGGCGCCCCTCGTTGCACGAAACCTTCGGACACAGCAAGGTCCCTGGTCTGAGCGAGCTCCTGGTGGGCGACGTCGAATTAGACAAAGCGATCCATACTACGGGCATACCAGGGCTCGATTTTGTGAGCGCCGGCACCACGCCGCCGAACCCCTCGGAGCTCCTGGGCTCAGCGCAGATGAGCAAGCTTCTCGAATCGCTCAAGGAACGCTATGCCTATATCCTGCTCGATGCTCCTCCGGTGCTTGCGGTCACCGATGCCCCGTTGCTCGCCGCCTCCGTTAATATGGTC
>JANPMZ010000367.1:0-2362 GCA_031427195.1 Nitrospirota bacterium | reverse complement strand
CACGAGGCTATTGCACTCCATGTACACGGGATGCAAGAGGACAACCTTCCCATACCCGAGTCAACCTCTTTCGCAGAGTATGTTGCAGTAACGTAACTGAAGCAACCGGGGACACAGAGCTCGGCTTACAATCCTCTTTGGTCTTTATTACAAACCCATGCTGAATATTCGGTATGGGTTTTTCTGTATTGACCGCATTTTCCGCGAGATACTAACGCAGAACTCCCCTGTTGACAACGGCCGAGGCGGGTTATACAATAATGGCAAATCGTTAAACTTGATGGCTTCGTAACTAGTCTAGAAAGCCGTCTTTGCGAGACGAAGGCGAAGCAATCTCGTTTTATGGCTCGGGATAAACTCCGCAATCTCGTAGTTCGTATCTGCCTAATAAATCGAGATTGCCGTGTCGCTCCGCTCCTCACAATGACAGCAGTGGGGACTTTTTACGGGACCATCAAACATACGCATAATGAGGTCAGATTACCATGTCCATTGTCAAAACGCTTGCTAAAGGCCAGATCGTCATCCCTGCCGAAATGCGGAAAAAATTTCACATCGAACCTGGCACGGAACAGCAGATCATGGAATACGGCGGCTTCATCTATCTGGTCCCTCCGGTCGAGGATCCCATCAAAGCGGCCCAGGGTTCCCTGCCGTCCCGCCCATCCCTCGCCGCGCAGCTGCTCCGGGAGCGCAGGAGCGACTACAAGTGACCCCGAAGGGCCCGCTTCTGTTCGACAGCCACGCGCTCCTTTAGTTGTTGAAGTTGCATTTCTTTGAACCACATCATGCTACATTCTGTACTCGTTGGCATACCCTGAAAATACCTATCGCCGTCGTTGACAAAACATAGCATCAAGCATATATTCATCCAAGATACCGCGAGTAGTTTGGCATGTTCCTTGCTAAACTAGCCAATACTGGAAATCCGGTGTTTACTATGGGGGATAGTCAATCACTTGTTAGACCGAAAAATTTATACTGTGGAGAAAAACAAATATGCAGGCAAAAGAGACTAAACTTCAAGACATAATTGAGGGGACAAAACAGTATGTCATTCCTCTTTTTCAGCGGTCCTATAGCTGGACAAATAAAGAATGGGAAATCTTATGGAAAGATTTAATTGAACTGTGCGATGCTGAAAACCCACGGACTCATTTTATTGGTTCAATCGTAAATATGCCAACAGTTTCAGTACCCGAAGGCGTTGCGAAATATTTATTGATTGATGGCCAGCAACGTTTAACGACAATATTCATTCTGCTTACGCTTCTCCGAAACAAAGCACGAGAGTCGCAGAAGCAAGATTTTGCTGAGGAAATAAATAATACCTTGCTGGTCAATCCTTATAAGAAAGACAATGACATGTATAAGTTAATGCCAACGCAGGTTGATAGAGACATATATAAGAACTTAATCAATGGAAAAGCGAATGAAACAGAAAGTCAACTTACGAGGGCATATAGTTATTTTGAAAAGAAACTACGCCAGGCATCGTTTGAACACGAGAAACTAAAGAAAATCATTACCAGCTATTTTTCCGTTGTCAGCATTGTGCTCGATACTGACGACAATCCATATTTGGTATTTGAAAGCTTGAACGCTAAAGGCCGACCGTTAACACAAGCGGACCTCATTCGCAATTATTTCTTTATGCGCATTCACGTAGACAATCAAGATGAAGTCTACAATAGCTACTGGCAGCCCATGCAAACCGCATTGAATGACAGTCTTACCGAATACATAAGACACTACCTGATGAGAGACGGGAGCATGATAAAACAAAATGATGTTTATTATGCGCTCAAGGAAAAAGTATCTCCGACCAATGCTATTGATTATCTGAAGGAGTTGCAAAAATACTCTGTTTACTATCAGCGCCTGATCTATCCGGAACTTGAGCCGGAGGAAGAGCTACAGAAATATTTTCGCAGATTAAACAGGATAGAAGTCACAACGGCTTATCCTTTGCTTTTGAACTTGTACGGTAATTATGCGGCAAATAAATTAAGCAAGGCCGACTTCATTGAAATTCTGAAAACGCTTGAGAACTATCTGATTCGCCGGTTTGTATGTAATGTACCCACAAATCAACTCAATAAAATCTTCCCTGCTGTTTATCCGTTATTAATCACAAAACATCAAGATAGCCATGCTGAAGGTATCAAAGCAATATTGCAAAGCAAGGGTTATCCAAAAGACACCGAGTTTTATACCCGGTTCAGAGAAACAAAGTTTTATGGCGCCGGAGACAGACAAATTAAAACCAAGCTCATTCTTGAAACGGTCGAGGAATCTTTCGCTCACAAAGAGGCCGTACCGTTTGACAACTTATCAATAGAACATGTAATGCCTCAAACTT
>JANPMZ010000366.1:0-3058 GCA_031427195.1 Nitrospirota bacterium | reverse complement strand
GCGGAAGAGCTTATTGCCGAGGGCAGGGTGCGGGTGAACGGGACGGTAGTGACCGAGCTCGGGACCAAGGCCGACCCATCCAAGGACCATATCAAGGTCGATGGAAAGCTCATCAACCCCAAACAGCCGCCTACCTATATTATGCTGAACAAGCCAGCGGGCTTTATGACGACCATGGCCGATCCTGAGGGACGGCCCACGGTGCATGATCTGCTGAAAGGCGTCAAGGTCCGCGTATACCCTGTGGGCAGGCTGGATTACAATACCGAGGGTTTGCTGCTCCTGACGAATGACGGGGATTTTGCCCACTTGATCACGCACCCCAAACATGAATTTCCCAAGACCTATCTGGTGAAGATCAAGGGCGTGCTTGAAGACGGCGCGATCGCGGCGCTGGAAGCAGGTGTCTTTCTGAAGGACGGCAAGACCGCGCCGGCCAAGATCAGGAAGATCCGCAAGGAAGAAGCGAACTCCTGGATCGATATCACGATCCACGAAGGCCGGAAGCGCCAGGTGCGGCGCATGTTCGACCACATGGGTCATTCCGTGATCAGGCTCAAAAGGGTCAAGACCGGAGGGCTCACGCTGGGTGATCTTGCTGAAGGCGCTTATCGGCATCTCACGTCCCCCGAGGTTGCCCTTCTCAGGGAAACAGCGGAAAAAACCGATGACAGCGGTCAGAAGGTGCGGGTCTATAAACCCGAGAACAAAAGGCAGAAGCCTGAGCTCAGGCAACAGCGCGACCAGGGGGCCATGGTCCAGGATCCAGGTGAAAGAGAAGAAACAATAAACGCAGGTCCAAAAACCATGGTCATGCGCGAGACCGCTGATGGTCGAAGGAAAAATCAGCAGATCCGGCCTGATACAAGAAGTAGCGCCAGAAGCAGCGAGTCCGGCCCGAGTGCAAGAACCGGAAGCACTCGTCCCCCGGTAGGCGGGTCCTATGGCGCAGGAGCGAGACCAGCTTCCAGCCGTCCTGCGACGGGAACATCCACCCGCAAGCCCGATGCAGGGAATCCTGATTGGAAGACGAATTCCCGGCCAAGGCCTGCTGCTGGACGGCCCGACGCCAGACCCAGCTATTCGAAAAGCAGCGCACCTGCTCGCGGTGCGAGAGATGAGGGCCGCAGCACACGTCCCTCTGGCTCGGGAACAAGGTCCTCGTCCGACCGCCCGGCACACGGGACATACACTCGCAGCGCAGCGCCAGGAACATCGAGCCCAAGGCCGGCAACGGGACCATCCGCATGGAAAGCAGGCTCACGGCCTGACTCCAGGGGCTACACGAGAAGCAGCGAGCCTGCTCGCGGCGCGCGAAATGAGGGCCGCAGCACCCGTCCCCCGGGAGCACGATCTGCATCCGAACGCCCGGCAACGGGATCATATACCCGCAGTGCAGCGCCCAGGGCAGGAAGCAGCAGGCCTTCAACCGGCTCCCGGCCTGACACCCGGCCGAGCTATTCGAGAAGCAGCGCGCCCGCTCGCGGAGGAAGGGATGATGGCCGCAGCACCCGTCCTTCGAGCTCCAGTTCCCGTCCCTACAGCCCGGGAACGAGGTCAGCGTCCGGTCGCCCTGCAGCTGGGGCTTATACTCGCAGCGCAGCGCCGAGAACTTCAAGCAGCAGGCCGTCAACAGGAACATTCGCAGGGAAGGCAAGCGCAAGGCCGAGGCCTAATCCAGGTGCATGGCCCAGCAAGGGCGGAGTCGGCGGCAGAGTATCGGGGCCCCGTCCGAACAAGAGCACCCATACCGGCGGCGGCAAAGGCGGGCCAAAGGGCGGCGGTCGTGGTGCGGGGAGAAGGTAATACCGCTCCATCGGCACAGTAAAAATTATAGCACCTGGATAACCGGTGGGAAAACTATGACACTGATGAATACTGGATTGATTGCGTTGTCTATTTTATTGTGTTGCGTGATCTCGTGTTCTGAGGAAAAGAATACTGTCCAAAAATATGGGAACACGCTGACTCAATCATTAAAGAACACCAAAAAGTTCGATAAGGATTTGAATGTCGAGCAGATCCAGAAATCGATCCAGGAGTTTAATGCCGCCAACGGGAGATATCCCGCAGACCTTAGCGAACTGTCATCCTTCAGCGGCCTTACCCTCAAGAGCGACAGTTACGAGTATGACCCTGCAAACGGCACACTGACGGGAAAGAAGTAATTACGCTTTCAGTCTCTCGAAAAACATCACCACGCACGCATTATACATAGGGTGTGAAAAAAAGCTTTTACCATCAGCCACTCTTCAGGATATGCCTTCAGCAGCGAAAAAAAAAGACCAGGATTTTCTTCGCGCTCGTGCAATCATTCATGGCCGCGTTCAGGGAGTTTTTTTTCGCGCCAGCACCCGCGACGAGGCCCTCCGCATCAACGTGGGCGGCTGGGTCCGCAACCTTCCTGACGGGTCGGTGGAGGCGCTGTTCGAAGGGGAAACCCGGAAGGTCGAGGAGGTCCTCGGCTGGTGCCACAAGGGCCCGCCCGGCGCACGGGTAAGCAGCGTGGACATCACGTTCGAACCTCACAAGGGAGAATTCAAACGCTTTGAGATCCGGTAGGGTTATTAGATGCGGTATTGCTCTTGCGGTGTTGTCCCTGCTCGCTTTCGGCTGCAAGGAAGAGAAGCTGCCGGAGCCGAAAAAGGCGCAGCCTCCCGTGGTGTTCAATCAAAAGCATCCGGTGCTGACGAACGAACAGCGCGCAGAGCTCAATTTCCCGGCCGATATCCAGTCAGCGGTCGTGCTTGCGGCAGGGGCTGAAGCAGAGCCGTTCTTCGAAACCGTGGTGGTGAAAGCGGAGAACCTGAAAGGTGAAACAAGCGTTGAGCGGCAACAGCTGGCGGGATTCAGCGTACGAACGAAAATGTCTATTGAGACCGTTGACGCCCTGTCGGGAAAGCTCCGCGTCAGGGGTTTCCTTATCTTTCGCAGCAGCCGGAACTACGGGAATGTGCCTGACCGCGTGACCGTGGTGAAGGGCAACAGTTCCTATGACATTCTGAAACGCCAGAAGACCGAAAGCATAAATTTTCACCTCGACACCAAGGCCATCATT
>JANPMZ010000365.1:0-2679 GCA_031427195.1 Nitrospirota bacterium | reverse complement strand
TTGAAATTACAGTGTTTTTATTCAATGCTGAATTGTGGGGCAATTTTATGTTGCGCTTTAATTGATGGCATGACAGCATTGACGGGAATAAGGTGCAGGATTATGTTGCGCAGTAGTCTGTTATGTTGCTATTTTATACTGCTTAATTTTTCTCTGGAGTTGCTGACGGAAAATCCCGAGAGCTGTAGCAGCGCGGGAGATGTTGCCGCTGGAGTCGAGGAGAGCAGCAATGATCGTTTCTTTTTCAGCAGTCTCAATGGCATCCCGGAGCCGCTGAGCCACGGGCCGGGGTTTGGCGGGTGACGCCTGCAGGAGATAGGGAGGAAGGTCAGCCGGCATGATTTCCGGGGTGTTTGCAAAGGATATGGCCCGTTCGATGATATTCTCGAGTTCCCGCACATTGCCGGCATAGGTGTAGTTCATCAGGATATCAAGGGCATCGCTCGTGATGCCCTTGATCATGATGTCCTTCCGCTTGACCGCATGTTCCTTGATCAGATGTTTTGCCAGCAGCGGCACATCCTCGATCCGGTCCCGGAGCGGCGGTAAATGGATGTTGATCACGTTCAAGCGGTAAAAGAGGTCTTCCCGGAAGGCGCCGCGCTGGCACGCCGTTTTGAGGTCTACGTTGGTGGCGACAATGTAACGCACATCGACTTTGATCTGCCGCATCCCGCCGATGCGCATAAGCTCTCCTTCCTGCAGGACCCGCAGGACCTTGGTCTGGAACATGGGCGATACATCACCGATCTCGTCGAAGAAGACCGTGCCGCCGTCCGCTTGTTCGAGGAGGCCCTTCTTCAGGTACTGGGCGCCGGTAAAAGCGCCCTTTTCGAAACCGAAAAGCTCCGATTCGAGCAGCGTATCCGGGATGGCGCTGCAGTTGATGGTCATGAAGGACTTTTCGCTGCGCGGGCTCCATCGGTGGATCGCGCGGGCGATCAGCTCCTTGCCCGTGCCGCTCTCGCCGGTGATCAGCACGTTGCTTTCGCTCGCCGCTGCTTTTTTGATCAGCCCGAAGACCTCCTGCATGGGCCTGCTTATCCCGATGATCTCGTCAAACCCGTACTTATGGTTCAGGAGCTGCTTTTTATGCTTCTCGATAACCAGGTTAAGCCCATCGCCGGTCAGGGGCTTTTCCAGAAAATCGCTAGCGCCGAGCTTCATTGCCTCTACGGCCTTCTTCAGGTCAGGAAGAGAAAAGGCGATGACCGGCATGTTGTGACGCACATCGAGCAGCCGCTGCTGCCAGTTCTCCGTGTCAAGATCTAAAAAGGCGATATCGTAGCCTTCCGCCCCGGGCGAAGCTGTTTCAGAAGCGCTGTTCGGCTTTGACGGGTTTTGGGCATCGGAACTGAATCCCGCGGCCTTGAACAGGGAAGCGATGTTCTTCGCTTCATCGGATATGATGAGGATATTTAGCATAATTCACCGCACAACGGTGACAAATTCCAAATAACAAATCCCAAATTACAAGCAATCTCCAATAATCAAACTACAATAACCAAACGATGGTTGTTTGTTACTTGGTGTTTGAAGTTTGGTGCTTATTTGTTGTTTGGTGCTTGTTTGTAATTGGTGTTTATTTGTAATTTGTTATTTGGTTATTGGTGCTTCCCCCCCCCCTTCACCACCAGCACCGCACAGGCCGACATCACGATCACCCGCTCCGCCACGCTGCCCATAAGGAGCCGCTCGATGCCCGACCGTCCGTGGCTGCCCACGATGATAAGGTCGGCGCTCTTCTCCTTCGCGGTCTCGATAATGGCATCGGCGGGCTTGCCGGTCATGACAAAAGCCTGCACCGCGACACCCTCTTTCTGCGCCGCTTCCTTCACTGCCTTCACGTTCTTTTCCGCTGCCTGCATCTCTTTTTCGCCAAGCAGCTCCTGCCCGGTTGCGGCGAAATCAACATCCGTCGGCGTCGCGAGCTCGGCAGGGACCACGGAGATGACCGTCAGTTTGCTGTTGTTCTTTTTGGCGATGCCGATGGCCTCGGATGCCGCTGTTGTTGAATAGGGCGAACCGTCCGTTGCAATGACAATGCTCTTGAACTCAACGACCGCTGCCTTCGGCACGACCAGCACATTGCAGGGCGCATGGCCGATCACGCGTGCAACCGTGCTACCCATAACGAGCCGCTTGAGGCCCGTCCGGCCGCGCCTGCCCATGATGATCATCGATATTTTATTTTCAGCGGCTTCCTCGGAAATATAATTATACGAGTCCTCTCCTTCAAGGATGAAGGTGCTGCAATCCACGCCCTCTTTCTTTGCCTGCGCCTTCACGGACTCAAGATGCTCCCGTGCCGTCTTCTCCGCTTTTTCGAGTAACTGGGGCGCGATCGTTTCATATTCGGGATTCGTTTCGATCACGGATATTGCCGAAAGCTTGCTTGAACAACGTTTTGCGAGCCGGATGGCTTCGCGTATGGCGCCCTCGCTGAACTGTGAACCGTCTGTAGCTAATAGCAACTTCTCAGTGTTGACAACCGGACAGATCTCCGCCATGATGACACCTCCTGTGTTGGTTTTTTTATGGGAACAATTGCAAACAAATTGAGTGCGCAACAAAATGTGGCTGCCGTGCAAATTTGATGCACTAACAATATGATAATAGTAATTGAGCAATATGTCAACTTGTTCTGGAATAATTAAGATGGGGAAAAGAGGTATGCCC
>JANPMZ010000364.1:0-2120 GCA_031427195.1 Nitrospirota bacterium | reverse complement strand
GTTCCGCATTGTGCTTTCATGTCATACGTTGAAGTATAAGAGGGATTAATAGCGATAAATTTATCACAGTTCACCCATGTCGTAGAAGGCGTCATAAATTTAGCGGCAAGCCCGGTGAAAGTCGCAGCGCTCGCCAAACCGGTGCATACTGACGGCGTCTCGACGAGCATATTAACATTATACGCGCTAAGTTCGCTTGTGAAGCCCGCTATTTTTTCGTTATGCGCTCGTGTGTTAATGAGTCCATAAAAGATCTCCCCACCACATCCTATCCCAGCCTCAAGGGCGGTTTTGTAATTTTTTTGGTGACCTGATACCTGTGTCCCAATGGTTACCATGTATATCAGCGTAGTCATTATCAAAAGCGATACCGCTGACAATACTATGACCACGACCAGGACAACCCCCTTCTCTGACCTGAAACGTGGAATACAACACGCCGCAGGATCTTCCAGCCTCCGCGCTTCATTCTCCAAACTATGTTTTCCGACTTCTAAATTTTGTTTTAGCATAATATATCTCCCTCAGAGCAGCACCCTCATGTTCAGCGTATAGACCTTCCAGCGATAATTCACGTTCGTTCCGATGTTGAATGTGCGACCTCCGATGCCCACCTCGCCGACTAATATACCGGTCGTTGGATGTATATAGGAACTGTCTCGCTGGCCCTCGTGTGTCAGGATATACACCCGCACTTCTTTCACCTGTGCCCGTATCAGCGCGGCCGTAAGCTGCACCCCCGTGGAAATATTGGTTAAGAAGGGTGAGTAGGACTCCGCAGTGCCGTCTTCGTCGCGATCCAGCCCGAAAACCACCTGCATGTCGGCCACGCAGTCGAGCAACTCGTATATATTGGTGCCGCTAAATCCGCCATCACTCTGACTTACAACGGCCTTTTTAAAAATCCCCGTCCCCGGCGCGCACCTCCCGGAGGAAGCGGTCGTCGTACTCACATAATAATCTGCTCTGTTGAACGGCATTCTTAAATTAGTATCCGGATCCACACCGTAAATAAGTCTGGTCTCGTCCTTGGCTAAAAAGGCGGACAGATTGTTGAATTGTGTATAAAATGAGCCACCGGCAACAACAATCAGCTTGCTGTTTTTATCGGGGTCAGGATCAGATCCGGGAGCTATAACTATGCACCTATCGGTACCGGTTAAATTAGAACTCAGCGTACTCCAGGTCATCGTGCTCACCAGGAAGGCCGTGATGGTCCCATTAGTCCACAGTGTACTAGTATCGTTCATCGCCACATTGATCGCCTTTATGACGAGATAGTCCGATCCATTCACATAATTCAATACGGTGATGTTGTCACCGGCCACGAAGGCCCTCGGCGGATTGGAAGGTTGGTCATTGTAATTGAGTGCAACCGCATTCGTCGCTTCCAGATATGACGCTCCTGTGACATCATATGGCAGACCATACCCCGCGCTTTCGATGTCCCGCCGCAACAACTCAAGACCGATCATGCCCTCGATATTGGTTTCGGCGATCTTACTCTGTTGTTTATAGCCCCGTAGCAGGCTGACGAACATATCAGAAGTCGCAGCCAGCACGAACCCCAAAATGAGCATCACGATCAAGAGCTCGACTAAACTGAAGCCTTTTTCATTTTTTATCATTGTTTACTCACTTATGCTTAGTCATTATTGATACGATGCTGTGGTTCAACGTCTGCCCTTTATAACTCCAGGTTACCGATACGCTTATCTGTTTCAGGTCCGTATTGATGTTGGCAATCGTCCGGGTGGGCGCATAGTTTATGCTAAAGCCCCTGAAGTTTCTCGAAACGGCGGTCTCCGTTACAACGCCAGCAGCCAAATCCCCGTGAGTGACTGCGTCCGTAAAAGGCAGGCTCCTCAACTGGTTCATCCTACTCTCCACAATGTTCACCGCCTCGTTCCTCAGTTGGTTCGCCACGTTCGTGGACATGCCCAAAAGCGCGGTCTGCATTAAAGCGAGGGAGACGATGAGGAGGATAACAAGCGAAATCATCATCTCTATCAACGTAACGCCTTTTTTATTGAGCAATACAATCCGAACCATTCCACGCCCCCATCTTTATTCTTGTCATTGATATGACGATACAGTCGTATGCGGCGCCGTACGATGCG
>JANPMZ010000363.1:0-13573 GCA_031427195.1 Nitrospirota bacterium | reverse complement strand
CCCTGACTTGTCTCCGAAGAGATGATCATATTCAGCCGGATGATGGTGCTTCAGCTGCTCAATGGACATCTTCCCGGTGAGCCACATCCAGTTCATGGGGAACACTTCCGAACGCAGGTGCTCGTTGTAGAAGTGGAAAATCAGGATGAACACGATCGCCAACAGGGCTTCATCGCTGTGCATGGCAATGACCACGTCCCAGATCCACTGGATGGACCACAGGGGAAAGAGCGACGACACCGTCACCGGGAACGCCAGAAAGAACCCCGAGGTGCCGATGATGAACATGCCCCAGTAGACAGCCCAGTAATCGAACTTCTGCATGTAGTTGAACTTGCCGAAGTACGGCCGTTCCTTCCTGAGCCCGAAAAAGAACATGAAGTTGTGGAACGCGTCAACAACGTCCTTGGGCATGGGAACGAGCGTGGGTCTCATGCCGCCTTTGCGGAACTGGTTGATGAGGTAGAACTGGTGGTACGCGAAGTCGACCAGCATGGTGATGCCCGCAATACGGTGAATAAGCCCCGCCATTTCGGCCCCGCCCCAGAACGCGATCCAGGCGCTGGCAGGGTCCTGATACGCGTACTTCAGTCCCCAGCCCGTGAAGGACAGGATCAGGAACGTCGTGAACATGATAACATGCTGTATGCGTACGGAGAGGTCGAACCTCTCGATCTCAGTCGGAACAGTCTTATTCATGATCGTCCTTCTTTCTGAACAAACGTTCGCGGATATCGGCAAAGATATCCAGCAGCACATGGATACAAATGAACATGAAGGTGCCAACCGTGAGAATGATGAGGCCGATCTCGGTCCAGTGGGCAATGGGATGCATCGGCTTGTGCGTGATGGCTGCCACGAATTTTTCTGTTGCGCCCGAATGACACTTGGCGCAGGTCTTGACCTTATTCGCCGCGTTCACCGGCGAAGCCGGGTCCTGGGCGCTCTTTACGTCATGTGCGCTGTGGCAATCTGAACACGACGGCGCGTTGTTATGGCCGACCTTGAGCTTTCTGCCGTGGAAGCTTTCCTTGTAGCGCTGCATGACGTGCGTGGTGAAGCCGTACTTCTCGATCATGAATTTTTCCTCATGACACTTGCCGCAGGTTTCGACGACATTAAAATGATTGACCGCCGATTCCTTGCTGGTCTTGGTCTGGATGTAATGCGGCGACCCGTGGCAATCCGTGCAGACCGGGCCGTCCGCGGACTTCTTGGCAATGACATTCAGGCCATGGACGCTCGATTTGTATGCCTGGTAGGCCTCGGCATGACAGTTCACGCAGGCGGCCTGCGCCACCGCGTTGGACTTGCTCTTCGGGGAAATGGCCGCGGCAAGATCCGCCACGGTTTTGTCCGGCTTGGCTCCAGACAACCCCTGATGCTGTGCACCTTTCAGCGTCAGGTGGCACATGGTACAGTCATTCATCCCGCCGTGGACCGATTGGGAAAATTTTTCCTGATCTACTTTTACAGCGCCTTCCATGGACCCGTGACAACCCAGACACGTTGCAGCATCAGTTGCCGCATGTGCCGACGGGACCAGAAGAAGGGTAAACACGAACAACAATACGGTGTTCAACCAATTCCTCATACGTTCTCCTTTCGAGTAATGTGGATCATACTAAATAAAAACCGTGAAACGTTAATTGCCAGGGCAGCGCACCGATACTGGATCCATGCTCACGAACGCACCAAAGGTATCATGATAATTGATTTATCAGCGGTTATAATATGCACGTAACATGCCAGGGATAACCATTTGATATTATAATGATCAGTGCCGCAATGTCATTTGCATAAATGAGAATAAGGTGCTTTCCGTTACAAACGTGCGAAAATGACACCGCGTTCTATAATCCTAAAAACGGCATTTAGACACGGAAGAAGCGGATTAACTACCTGATAAAAGCGGATAAATGCTAAAGCAAAGCATTCACCTATTGGGTGAACCTTTTATAAAAGTAAAACTCCGCCCTTATCCGTTTCTTATCCGCTGTTATCCGTGTCCAAATGATTTTTTAAGGATAATGGATAGAGAACGCGCACCAGGTACAGGCCATGCGCCGGCGCTGTACGCCCCGCGGTTGTACGGTCGCGGGACAAGAGCATCCGCTTTACCTCCTCAGGCCGGAACCGGCCGCGGCCCACTTCCACCAGGGTGCCGGTGATATTGCGGACCATGTATTGGAGAAAAGAATCGGCTTCCAGGCGCAGCTCAACCATATCGGCGCTCTTCTTTATTATGATCGGCTTGAGCGTCCGGATTGGCGAGCTGGCACTGCACCCTGCCGCTCTGAAGGCCGAGAAGTCATGCTGTCCAATGAGGTGTTCCGCCGCGCTCCGCATGGCCCGCATGTTCAGCCGAAGGTTCACGTGCCAGGCCGCGTGACGATACAGAGCGGACGGAGCGCGCCGGTTCAGTATGCGATAGGAGTATATTTTCCCGACCGCGCTGAACCGTGCGTGAAAATCCAGCGCAGCCTCCTCCGAAGAGAGCACCCGGATGTCCTCGGGCAAAAGATGGTTCAGTGCCGGGGCCCAGGCCGCGGACGGTATGGAGCAGCTGGTCATGACGTTGCAGACATACCCCAGGGCATGAACTCCGGCATCGGTCCTGCTGGAACCGTTGACCTTCACGGGTCCGTGCGTCAGGTTTGATAAGGCTTTTTCCAGCGTTTCCTGGACCGTTGCCAGTCCGCTGCCGGTCTGTGCCTGCCACCCGTGATAGTTCGTCCCTTCGTATTCAAGGGTGAGCCTGATATTTCTGGACACACCTGCGTCAGGACGCGGGACAGCTGTTTTTGCCGTACCGGTCATAGTGGCGGTCCCGGGAATCGAATGCTTATTCTCCAAGATAGGCCTTTTTGATACCCGGGTCATTCACGAGCACGGCTGCCGGGCCCTGCATAACGATCTTCCCCGTCTCCATCACGTAGGCGCGATGCGCCAGCCGGAGAGCGGCCTTTGCATTCTGTTCCACCAGCAGGACCGTAGTACCCTGCTGATTGATCTCTTTGATGATCTTAAAGATCCTGCTGACGATAATGGGGGCAAGGCCAAGGGACGGCTCATCCAGCAGCAACAGTTTCGGCTTTGCCATCAGTGCCCTGCCGATAGCCAGCATCTGCTGCTCTCCGCCTGACAGGGTGCCGCCCAGCTGACGCCGCCTCCCGGAAAGCGCCGGGAACATTGCAAAGCACCGTTCCATGTCGCCGGCCGTCTCCCGCTTGTTCCTGACAAATGCACCCATCTCAAGGTTCTCGGTCACCGTCATCCGCGAAAAGATGCGCCTGCCTTCCGGGACCTGGGACACGCCCATGCGGACGATCTCGTGGGCAGGACGCCCGGCGATGGGTACCCCGTTATACACAATGCTCCCCTGCCGCAGCAGCGAAATACCCGAGATCGACATGAGCGTCGTGGATTTGCCTGCCCCGTTCGCGCCGATGAGCGCCACGATCTCGCCCTGTTCCACGCGAAGGCTGACCCCCTTGAGCGCTTCGATCATGCCATAGGATACGGCGATGCCCGTCAGTTCAAGCATGCGCCCCTCCCTGATGGCAACGGCGCACGGTGCTGTCAGTCATGGCGGCCCTCCTCCTTGCCAAGGTAGGCCTCGATCACGGCAGGATCTTCCTGAATGTCCCGGGGCAAACCCTCGGCGATCTTTACTCCGTGGTCAAGGACCAGCACACGATCGGATATTCCCATGACCACCTTCATATCATGCTCGATCAGGATGATGGCCACGCCATTATCGCGGATCCTGCGGATAAGGGCCATGAGGTCCTGCGTTTCCTGCGGGTTCATGCCTGCCGCCGGCTCATCAAGCAGCAGCAAATGCGGCTCGGTGCCGAGCGCCCGGGCGATCTCAAGCCTCCGCTGATCGCCGTAGGAAAGATTGGAGGCGCGGTCATCGCACTTGCTCTCCAGGCCGACAAACTTCAGGATATCCATGGCGCGAAAGACCATGTCCCGTTCTTCCTTCCGCACGCGCTCCGGCCGGAAGATAGCGCCGAACACGCCGGCACTTGTCCGGCAATGGCCCGCGACCATGACGTTCTCGCGGCAGGTCATCTCGTTGAACAGGCGGATGTTCTGGAACGTGCGGGCAACGCCCAGCGCGGTGATAGCATGAGGCTGCCTTCCCGTGATGTCGTGGTCATGGAACACTACGGCCCCTGCCGTGGGCTGATAGATCCCGGTGAGGCAGTTGAAGAACGTGGTCTTGCCTGCTCCATTGGGCCCGATAATACTCACGATCCGCTCCCGGTCGACCCGCAGGTCGATGCCGTCGAGGGCCTTGAGCCCGCCGAAGTGTTTGGCCAGATTTTTTGTTTCCAGAAGATGCATAACGGGAATATGTTTCCTTGTCCGGATGCAGGTCTTACCTCTTTACGATTCCCAGCAAGCCCTGGGGCCTGAAGATCATCATCAGCACCAATGCGACACCAAAGGCCAGCATCCGGTAATCCTGAAAATCTCTGAATACCTCGGGGAGCGCGATCAGCAGGAACGCACCCAGAATGATCCCCGGAATGCTGCCCATGCCGCCCAGGACCACCATGCACAGAATCATGACCGACTCAAAAAAGGTGAAGCTCTCGGGCGAAACAAAGGCCATCTTGGCAGCGAAAAACACGCCCGCCACCCCCGCCAAGGCAGAACCGATGATAAAAGCCAGGAGCTTGAGCCTGAAGGTATTGACACCCATGGCCTCCGCGGCGATCTCATCCTCGCGGATCGCGATCCAGGCCCTGCCGATACGCGAGAACATCAGCCGGTTCACGGCATAGACGGTCACGGCAACGAGAAAAACAATAAGGTAATAGAAATCGAGCGGGGAAGAAAGAACATACCCGCCGATCATTGGCCGCCCTATTTTGGAGATGCCGTTGGGACCTCCGGTCAATGATGCCCAGTTGTTCAGGACAATGCGGGTGATCTCTCCCAGTCCCAGGGTAACGATGGCAAAATAATCTCCGCGGAGCCTGAGTGTCGCGGATCCGAGAACCGCGGCCGCCGCGCCGGCAGTCAACGCACCGACGAAGAGTCCCGGCCAGAAGGACAGCCCGTATTGCGTCGAGAGGATCGCATACGTGTAGGCTCCAACGGCATAGAATGCCACATACCCGAGGTTCAGGAGGCCTGCCTGACCTACTATGATATTGAGACCGAGAGCAAGAACGATATACATGCCGGTGAGCGTAAGGATATCCCGGTAATAATCGTTCAGTATGAGCGGCAGGATGAGAATGATGGCGCTGATGATCGCTAATGCCGCGAAGGAACTCAGAGAGGGGGCAAGTGTTGCCGGAAGACTGCGCAACCGGGCAAGGCGATCGGCTGCTGACGAACGAAAGGCAAGGACGGCGACCGTCCCGTATACGCGATGCAGAAGCACTGCTGCAAAAGCAACAGCAAAGACCGCCAACGCATTCCCGGCGCCGGTGAACGGAAGCGCAAGCAGTCCGGCCCCAAGAGAGACCACGAGGATCCCGCTGCGCATGGTTAATGATTCCATTACCTTGTTCATAAGAATCTCGGATTATTGCATAATTGCCGCACGATTTCAAGGAAGTTCACAGCTGTTGTTCTCCATTTGACATTCCCGACGCTCATGGTTATGATATGCAACAGAGCATGAAAACACTCGTCAAAATATCCCTTCTGGCCTTCTGGCTCGTGATGGTCGCACTGCTCATCGAGCGGACCTACCTCCGGCCGTCCACGGTCATCGCCCTCGATGTCATCAGCGAAGAAGGCGTTCGCACCGGCGACGACTGGTTCGGCATCTACCAGCAGGACCGAAAGATCGGGTATGCCCATACCCGCACGCTGCGCGAAGCCGACACCTACCATCTTTTCGAGGAATCCGAGCTCGACATTCTGGCGCTCGGCTCCGTGCAACGCGTTAGAACGGTCATCAACAGCTATACGGCCAGGAACTTTCAGCTCAAATATTTCGACTTTACCCTGACGTCCGACCTGACCTCCATGACCGTCAAGGGTGCGGTGGTCGGCAATAAGCTTCTGCTCGACATCACCAGCGGCGGCCAGACAAGAAATGAACGCATTCACCTTGCCAAACCTCCCTATCTCTCGCCGAACATAAAACCTGCGCTGGTGCTCCTCGGCCTCGAACAGGGCAAACGCTTCTCCTTTCCCCTGTTCAATCCGGCCACCATGAATACCGAAGAAGCAACGGTCACCGTGGAATCCCGGGAACGTATAAAAGTAGGCGACCAGGACAAGACCGTCTATAAACTCAAGGAATCCTTTCAGGGGATGGAGGCCTTCTCCTGGATCACCGAGGAAGGAGAGACCATCAAGGAAGAAAGTGCGCTCGGCTACGTGCTGTTGCGGGAAACCAGAACAGAGGCCCTTAAACGGGACAAACGGGGGCCTGCCATTGACATCATCTCGCTAACGATGATCCCCGCAGACCCCATTAAAGACTGGAGCCGCGTACGTCATCTTAAGGCGCGCCTCAGAGGCGCTCAGCTCAAGGGCTTCCAGCTCCAGGGCGACCAGCAGTCACTTTTCGGCGAGGTGATCGACATAACGGTCCAGGACCCCGCAACCTCGTTCACGATCCCCTACCCGGGAGCAGACCTTCAGGAGTACCTGCTGCCGTCGACACTGATCCAGAGCGATGACCCAAAAATAAAAAATATGGCAGCACGCATCCTCGCGGGGCAGCGTGATTCCCGGCAGGCTGCCCGGAAGTTAAACGAGTGGGTATACAACTTCCTGGAGAAAAAACCGGTTGTCAGTATTCCCAGCGCTCTGGAGATCCTGGAACAGCGGGTTGGTGACTGCAATGAACACACCACGTTGTTCACGGCACTGGCACGCGCAGCCGGCATCCCCACGCGCATGGCCGGCGGCATCGTCTATATGGACGAAGGCTTCTATTACCACGCCTGGCCCGAAGTCTGGCTCGGCCAATGGACCGCGATCGACCCGACCTTCAACCAGTTTCCGGCTGACGCCACCCACATCAGGTTCGTCACCGGCAACCTGGATCAACAGACGCAGCTCATGAGGCTCGTGGGTAAACTGAAAGTGGACGTGCTGGAATATCAATAATATGATCAAACTCATCAACCTCACCAAGGCCTACGGCAAGCTCATTGCCGTGAACAGCATCAACCTCGACGTGGCGCAGGGCGAGATTTTTGGATTCCTCGGCCCCAACGGCGCCGGTAAGACCACGACCATAAAAATGCTGGCAGGCCTGCTCCAGCCGAGCAGCGGCAAAGCGTTCATCGGCGGATATGATGTGCAGGAGCATCCGCTTGAAGCAAAATATATCACCGGGTTCATCCCTGACCGGCCCTATTTGTACGAAAAGCTCACGGCCACGGAATTCATGCATTTCACGGCAAAACTGTATGACATGAAAGCACCGGCTCCCCGGTCCAAAGAACTGCTCGGGATCTTCAGCCTGACCGAGTGGGCCGATGAGCTGGTAGAAAATTTTTCGCACGGCATGAAGCAGCGGCTGGTCATGGCCGCAGCCCTGCTCCATGAGCCGAAAGTCCTGGTGGTGGACGAACCCATGGTCGGCCTTGATCCGCGCGGGGCACGGCTGGTGAAGGACCTGTTCAAGGACCTCGCTTCGAAAGGGGTGACCATCTTCATGTCAACGCACACCCTTGAGATCGTCGAGCAAATGTGTACCCGCGTGGCCATCATCAACAAGGGCGTGATCATTGCGGAAGGAAGTGTCGAGGAACTGGGCCGCCTGGCAAGCATGCCCGACAGCCACCTGGAACCCATATTCCTCAAGTTGACCGGAGGAGATGAGGCGCTGTAGTGTAGCGCGGCATGAAGGCGCGACCACTGCGATTTCAAAGCTTCCCGCACCATCCCGTCACAGGAGCGTACCATGAATGCGGCAAAGTTCTTCCCTTTTTTGAAATGGTGGCCGTCGGTCAACAAACGAACTACGCGCGCCGACCTCCTGGCAGGTTTAACCGGAGCGGTCATTGTCCTTCCGCAAGGCGTGGCTTTTGCTCTCATTGCCGGACTGCCGCCGGAATACGGGCTCTATTCGGCGATCGTACCAACGCTCATTGCCGCGCTGTTCGGGTCCTCCCACCATCTCATATCAGGCCCAACGACTGCCATCTCCATCGTCATATTCACCACCATCAGCCCCCTGACGGACCCGGGCAGCGCGGAATATATTCGCCTGGTGCTCACACTCACCTTCATGGCCGGAATCTTTCAGATGGCCCTGGGTCTCGCCCGGCTGGGCGCCCTGACCAATTTTGTTTCCCATTCCGTGGTGGTCGGGTTCACTTCGGGGGCGGCCCTGCTCATCGCCGCAAGCCAGCTCAACAACTTCCTCGGCGTCCCCGGCTCAAAACGCCATGCCTTTGTCCACGTGATAACGGATATCGCCGGCCTGCTGTCCCGAACAAATCCCTATGGGGTCGCCATAGCCCTCGTTACGCTGAGCTCCGCGCTTATCTTTAAAAGATATGCCCCGCGCTGGCCGGGTATGCTCATTGCCATGGTTATCGGCAGCGGACTGAACCTGCTGATAAACGGAAAAGAACATGGCGTCCGCCTCATCGGCTCGCTGCCGCAGCATCTGCCGCCCCTCTCCCTTCCGGAGCTGTCAACCTCCGCCATACGCCAGCTGGCGCCGGCAGCGCTGGCAGTAGCCATGCTCGGCCTTGCGGAAGCGGTGTCCATAGCCCGCGCAGTCGCCACGCGGTCGAACCAGCGCATAGACAGCAACCAGGAGTTCATCGGCCAGGGACTGTCGAACCTGATCGGCAGTTTTTTTTCGAGCTATGCCGCCTCGGGCTCGTTCACCCGTACGGGGGTCAATTACGACGCAGGGGCGAAAACCCCTTTGGCAGCCGTCTATGCAGCGCTGTCCCTGACCGCGGTTCTGCTGCTCATTGCTCCGCTAACGGCCTATCTTCCCTTCGCGGCAATGGCGGGGATACTTTTGATCGTGGCCTATGGTCTTGTGGATTTTCACCATATCAGGACTATCTTCAGGACCAGCAGACCGGAAGCGGCCGTCCTGAGCATCACGTTCCTCGCAACCCTGCTGGTAGAGCTGGAGTTCGCCATTTATGTGGGCGTGATCCTTTCGCTGCTGCTCTATCTCAGCCGCACGTCCCATCCGCATTTCATCACCATGGTCCCCGACCCTGACAGCGATCGCCGGAGTTTCATCAACATCGCGAAGAGACCGCTGCCCGAGTGTCCGCAAATGAAGATCATCCGGGTCGACGGTTCGCTCTTCTTCGGGGCCGTGAACCATTTTTCTGACCAGCTGCGGGCGATCACGCAGCACTACCCGGAGCAGACCAACATCCTGATCATCGGCAGCGGCATCAACTTCATCGATGTGGCAGGGTGCGAGACCCTCGTCAATGAGGCGCACAATCTTCACCTCAACGGCAGACAGCTCTACCTCAGCTCCCTCAAGGGCGACGTGCGCGACATCCTTCAGCGCGGCGGGTATCTGGAGCGCATCGGCGCGGACCATATCTTCCCCTTTAAAGAGGAAGCGATAAAGTATCTGGTGCCGCACCTTGACCCTGAACGGTGCCGTATCTGCACGGTGCGCATTTTTCAAGAATGCGCGCAAATGCCGGGAGCATAAATGATCAGTCTCCTCACACCCCGATATTATGCGCTCAGGAACCGCATGACCCGGCTCGCGCCCGGCGACGGGCTGAAGACCTTCATGCTCGCCCTGCTCGTGGGGTATATATAACGTTGATACCTGACGCGCATTTTACCAGAACATCATTTCATTTTCATCCGCTCGATCAAGCGCTTCGATGGTCTTTGCGATATTCGCCCGCAAGGGATTCAGATGGATGCAGCGGACCAATGCAAGCAGGTAGTTGTCGTCGTCACAGAGTATGGATTTATAGCGGTTTTCGAACAAATGGCCGCTGCGCTCATGGCGGAGGTGGTAATAATGAGCATACCAGGGAGGCTTGCGGAATTTTGTCAATTCAGGAAAGAGCTTCGCGGTTCAACGGTGTATTTAAGTTTTAACTAACAATAAGGCAAGGTTTATTTTGTCAACGCCTTTGATGGATAGGGCCTTCCAGATCAGTTCATCTTCAAGCTCGCCATATTCGTGAACGATTACGTGACGCTGATTGATAATAGGTCGCACCGGTCGTGAACTCCTGCGCACTTCGTGCGGCCTCCAGCATGTCCCAAAAATATCCCGCATTCTCCACGAAGCTGACCAATACATCTACGTCGCTGTCCGGTCTGAAGTCTGATAAAGTCAGGTGCAGAAAAAAGGCATCAACTCACCTGCAATTTCACCTTCGTGCCTTTCTCCGGAATGCTCTCGATATGCATTTCCCAGCCGTGGGCCTTTACGAGGTGCTTCACGATGGCCAGTCCAAGCCCGGTGCCGCCCATCTTTCTGGACCGCGCCGTGTCCACGCGGTAGAATCGCTCGCCGATGCGCGGAAGGTGCTTCTCCGGGATCCCGACGCCGCTGTCTTCGACGAACAAACAGGGCTTGCCGTTCTCCAGGCGAAAACCGATCGTTACGCCGCCCGTTTCCGTGAATTTTATCGCATTGTCAACGAGGTTCGTGAGTATCTGGATCAGCTTGTCCCGGTCAGCGGTGAGCTTGATATGCTCCGCGGGGAAATCGGTTTTCAGGAACAGCTTCTTTTCAGCGGCCTTGGGCCGCAACAGGGTCAGGACATGTTCGGTCGCATCAGAGAGATCCACCGCAGTTCGTTCTATCCTGGCGACGCCGAGCTCGATCTTGGAGATCGTCATGAGATCGTCCACCAGGCTGTTGATCCGTTCGCTGTTCGCCTTGATGATCTTGAGGAATTTTTCAGCGTGCTCCGTATCGTGCAAGGCGCCCTCAAGCAGCGTTTCGGAAAAACCCTTGATCGCCGTGATCGGCGTCTTTATCTCATGCGAAATGTTCGCGATAAAATCCTTGCGCGTCTGTTCCAATTTTTTGAGCTGGGTGATGTCATGCAGGATGACGATAAAACCGGACAGGTCTTTTTCTTCGTCGGTGAGCGGCGAGACCGTCACGGAAAAATACCGCTCCTCGGGGTGGTCAAGCCGCAGTTCGCTGACGCCGGACTTAAGGTCCTTGCGCGCCTCCTCCATGAGCGACAGGAACAAGGGGTTCCGTATGACCTCAAACACCTGCTTTCCCATCAGGGGGAGGTCGCCGAAATAGCGCCGCGAGGCGGAGCTTGCCAGCTGGATCGTGCCGTTCGATTCGAGGATCAGAAGCGTATCGGGGATGCTTCGCAGAATCTCATTCAGCCGCCGCCGTTCCTTTTCGTTCACGGCAATGCTGTTCTGCAGCTCCACCGACATCGTATTCAGGCTGTCGGCTATCTCGCCAAACTCTCCGTCACGGTCAAAATACAGCTTCTTTCCGATCAGGCCGCTGGCGAGGGAGCGCGAAAAATCCCTGATCTGCCCGGTCAGTCTCCTGATACGCTCCAGTTGTCCGACCGCGATCAGACCCGTCACAAACAGGATCGCGATGACGACGCCGATGATCCTGAACCTGAGGGCGTTGATCGAGGCATTGACCTGCTTCAGCTGCATGCTGAGCCGGACAATACCAACGGGCAGGCCGGCCCGCGTGATCCTTTGGGCAACAGAGAGCAGGTCGTCGTGCAGCGTGTCGCCGGTGCGGGTGAACATGCCTGCGCCATACAGGAGGGCCTGCTGAACATCCGGACGGGCCGCGTGATTGTCCATGAGGGACGATCCCGTGTCGGAATCCCCGAGCACCCGTCCGTCGAGAGCGATTATGGTCACCCGGAGGCCGGTCTGCTCCTTGAATTGTTTACAGAGGCTGTCGAGAGGAAGTGGGGACTTGAATGAGATGTCGTTGGAAATGAGCGTTGCCTGAGAAAGAAGGTGGTCCCGCAGATCATTGATATGACTGGTCCGCACGGCATCGGTAATAACGAACTCGATGAACACGACCGAGGCAAGGATCAAAAGAGCATAGAGCAGGAATATCCGGCCGAAGATGCGCCCCTTCATAGGTCTGCATCCACATAGTAGCCGACGCCCCTCCGGGTCTTGAGGTAGGCAGGATCGGAAGGATCATCTTCGATCTGGGTCCGGAGCCTCCGGATATGGACATCGACGGTCCGGGGTTCGATAAAAGCCTCCCCCTTCCACACGGCATCCACCAGCTGTTCACGGCTGAAGACCTTGCCTTTTCTTTCGACGAGATAGACCAGCAGTTTAAATTCGGTCGCGCTGAGCTCCAGCGGCGTTTTGCCCTTGCTCACGCCGTGGGTTTCCAGGTTGATGAGCAGTTTGCCGATATGGAGGGTCTTTTCCGTTGTTGTTTTTTCGCCCGTTCTTCTTAAAACCGCTTTTATGCGCGCAATGAGTTCTCTCGAACTAAACGGCTTGGTCATATAATCGTCGGCGCCGCTTTCCAGCCCGATGACCCTGTCCACCTCTTCCCCTTTTGCGGTAAGCATGATGATGGGAGTGTCGGCCGTTTTGGGATCGTTCCTGATGATACGGCACAGTTCCACTCCCTGTATGCCGGGGAGCATGAGGTCGAGAACGACCAGATCGAATCTGTCCTTCCTGATCTTATGGAGCGCTGCTTCGCCGTCTGAAGCCGTCGTGACCCTGAAGCCGTCTTTTTTCAAATTATAGGATACGAGGTCAACAATATCCGGTTCATCATCGACGATCAATATTTTATTATTCATGAGCGTAGTTATACCATTTAACTTCACGAGAATTCAAGGGGAGGAAAAAGATTTAACAGAACTGTAACATTGATAGTCTCGCAAGAAGTTTCCTATGCAGTCATTGCGAGGAGCGTAGCGACGCGGCAATCTCTATTTATCAGGCAGATACGAACTACGAGATTGCTTCGCTACGCTCGCAAAGACGGCTATTTCGCCTTTTTACGAGACCATCAACATTGGACGGAGTTGGAACGTTACCAGGAGAGAGGACAGCAAACTGCAATCGGTTTTCTTGAGCGCATTGAGGTTTTGCGGGAGAAGGTGTTGCGCGGTGCGTTTTTCATGACACGCCACGGCCGGGAGAACTCGCTTATATCCTTCCGGGCAGCTCGCCCGAAAGTTGTGTGTGTTATTATGGTGCCGAAGGGGGGATTTGAACCCCCACAGGATTGCTCCCACTGCGCCCTGAACGCAGCGCGTCTACCAGTTCCACCACTTCGGCATGGGGTGTAATATAGAGACAATGCCGTGGGTTGTCAAGGACGTTTTTGCATCTACCTGCGCCCAAGCGAAGCCACCCGTAATTCACCATCAAATAAATATTAAAACCTCGTTGGCCCTGTGGTTGCACTGTGTTAGGATAATTCTGTTAACAAAATCCAACACCAACGAGGTGAAGAATTATGGCACAAAGAGGTCTTCCATATGGGGGTGCATTGGGGACGTTGATGCATTTAGGGCATAACTTTAACCTGACGATAGCCCTTCCGCCCTTTCCACTGCACGATTGATACTGGTGGTATTGACGCCCAAATGACGCGCGATTTCCGCGCCCGGGCGTGGTTGGTACCTTC
>JANPMZ010000362.1:0-3207 GCA_031427195.1 Nitrospirota bacterium | reverse complement strand
GCGCTCTGGCAGGCCACGTTTTGTTTGACAACCTTCCGGGATTCTGGTAAAACTGTATCTCGTTTGTATTTTTCCGTACAATCAGACGATTACCATACTTTTCAGGAGGCTGGACCACATGAAAAATATCCTTATCGCATTCATCGTTGCTGTTGCCGTGCTCAGTGTGACGCCGGGGTTCGCCCAGCAGGCGCCGAAGGCCGCTTCGCCGCAGGAGCTCAAGAAAATGTCGACGACCACGGCGGTGCTCGAGACCAAGTTCGGGAAGATCACTTTGAAGTTCTTTCCTGATAGTGCACCGGGGCATGTGAAGAACTTCCTCGACCTTGCCAAAAAGGGTGTCTATGATAACACCGTGTTCCACCGCGTGATTCCGGGCTTCATGATCCAGGGAGGCGACCCCATCTCCAAGGACCCTGCCAAGCGCCGGGCCTATGGCACGAGCGGGCCGGGATATACCATTCCAGCCGAGTTCAGCGACCGATCGCACAAGCGGGGCACACTTTCCATGGCCAGGTCGAATGATCCCAACAGCGCGGGCTCGCAGTTTTTTATCTGCGTTGCGGACTCACCGTTCCTGAATAAGCAGTATACCGTGTTCGGTGAGGTGGTGAGCGGCATGGAGGTGGTGGACAAGATCGTCTCGCAGCCGCGCGATGCGAGCGACAACCCCACTGAGCGCATCGAGATGAAGGTGAAGATCGTGGAAGGAAAATAACTCAATTGCGGATTTCGGATTGCGGATTGCGGATTGTAGGGAACAGAAAATAGTGAGGAGAAAGCAACCATGGCGGATACAAAAGCAGTACTGGAGACCAGTTTCGGCAGCATCACCCTGAAGTTCTTTCCCGATGTTGCACCGGGACATGTGAAGAACTTCGTAGACCTTGCCACCAAAGGATTTTATGACAACACCACGTTCCACCGGGTAATCCCCGGCTTCATGATCCAGGGCGGCGATCCGAACTCAAAGGACGCGAACAAAAGCAAGCACGGCACGGGCGGGCCTGGCTACACCATCAAGGCAGAGTTCAATGCGCGACCGCACAAACGCGGGACCGTCTCCATGGCCCGCTCCCAAAGCCCCGACAGCGCCGGCTCCCAGTTCTTCATCTGCGTAAAGGATTCGGCGTTCCTGGACCGTCAGTACACGGCTTTCGGCGAGGTGGAGAGCGGGCTCGAGGTCGTGGACAAGATCGTAGCTGTTCCCCGAGACGGGAATGACAACCCGAACGAGCGTGTTGAGATGAAAGTGAAGATTGTAGAAGGATAATACAATTTCGGATTGCGGATTGCAGAATGAGAAATAAGGACAAGAAGCTTTAGAATGCGGAGTAACCAGTGAAGCAGGATATCAAGAAGATCATTGTTGCTTATTCCGGCGGGCTCGATACGTCGGTCATCATCACCTGGCTCAAGGAGACCTACGGCGCCGAGGTGGTGGCTTTCACAGCTGATATCGGCCAGGGTGAAGAGCTTGAGCCGCTCAGGGACAAGGCCATCAAGACGGGCGCCTCCAAGATCTACATCGACGACCTCCGCGAGGAGTTCGTGCAGGATTTCGTGTTCCCCCTGCTGCGGGCGAATGCGGTCTATGAAGGCCGCTATCTCCTCGGCACGTCGATCGCGCGGCCGCTGATCGCGAAGCGCCAGATCGAGATTGCGATCAAAGAGGGCGCTGATGCGGTCTGCCACGGCGCCACGGGCAAGGGAAACGACCAGGTCCGGTTCGAGCTCACCTATTTTGCGCTGAAGCCCGACGTGAAGATCATCGCGCCCTGGCGCGAATGGACCATGAAGGGCCGCGAAGAGTTGATCGCCTATGCCGGGAAGCACAAGATCCCGGTGACCGCGACCAAGGCCAAGCCCTTTTCCACGGACCGGAACCTGCTTCATATCAGCTACGAAGGCGGGGTGCTCGAAGACCCCTGGATCGAGTCAACGGACGATATGTATACCATGGCCGTGCCCGTGGAAAAAGCGCCGGACCGGGCCGAGTATGTCGAGGTGGAGTATAGAGCGGGCGATCCCGTTGCCATCAACGGAAAGAATTATTCACCGGCAGCGCTGTTGGCCGAGGCGAACCGCGTTGCCGGAGCACACGGCGTGGGCCGCGTCGATCTCGTCGAGAACCGCTACGTGGGCATGAAGTCACGCGGGGTCTACGAGACGCCGGGCGGCACGCTCCTCCATGCCGCGCACCGGGCAGTTGAGTCCATCACCATGGACCGCGAGGTTATGCATATCAGGGACAGTCTGGTCCCGCAGTATGCCGAGCTGGTGTACTACGGGTACTGGTTCGCACCGGAGCGGCAGATGCTCCAGGCCGCCATCGATGAATCACAAAAGAACGTGACCGGCACGGCGCGGATCAAGCTCTATAAAGGAAATTGCGACACCGTGGGCCGCAAGTCGCCCGTTTCGCTCTATAACCCCGAGCTCGCGACCTTCGAGGCCGACCGGGTCTATAACCAGAAGGACGCGGAAGGCTTCATTCGTCTGAACGCCCTGCGGCTCAGGATCGGAAACAAGGCGGCGAAGGCAAAAGCATAGGCCTTGAGACAATAAGTAGAAGTTTATTTACCGCTGAGACGCCGAGGCGCAGAGAAAATCTTATTTATTTTCAGCATGCATGTCTCCGCGTCTCCGCGGTGAATTGTAGTTTTATATGATCATGGCTTTTTCAGTGAATCATGGGTAAAAAGGTTTGATACTATATGACAGCAAAAAAAACAAAGACCACGAAAAAGACAGCACCGAAAAAAACCGCAGCCAAGCCCTGGGCCGGTCGCTTCACCGAGGCGACGAATGCACTCGTGGAGGAATTTACTGCTTCGATTCCCTACGACTGGCAGCTCTACCCTTATGACATTGCGGGCAGCATTGCCCATGCGGCCATGCTGGCGAAGACCGGCATCATCACTAAAAAAGAGGCCGCGCAGATCACCCGCGGGCTGCAGGAGGTCCTTTGCCGAGATCGTGGCAGGCACCTTCGACTTCAGCATCCAGCTCGAAGACATTCACATGAACATCGAGTCCCGGCTTATCGAGAAGATCGGCCCCGTGGGCGGCAAGCTGCACACGGCGCGGAGCAGGAACGACCAGGTCGCTTTGGACATCCGCATGTATCTGCGCGACGTGATCACCGAGACCCACGATCTTCTGGCGGCGCTCCAGCAGGTACTCGTCACCCTGGCCGACCGTTAC
>JANPMZ010000361.1:0-1551 GCA_031427195.1 Nitrospirota bacterium | reverse complement strand
GCAGGAGGGTGCGGCGCGGCTGATCAGGATGGGGAAACGGTTCCTGGCCGCCTTGGTCATGATCTCCGACGTTACGCGGCCGCTGGTAAGCAGGACCTTGTCCTCAAGGGGGACGGATTGTAAAAATGCCTTGCCGATGAGTTTGTCCACGGCGTTGTGCCTGCCGATATCTTCCGAGAAGAACAGGATGTCTTTGCCGTCGGAGAGCGCGGCGCTGTGGACCCCGCCGGTTTCGAGGTACAGCGCAGAGATGTTCCTGAAGGTCGAGAGCAGCCGTCTGATATCTCCCAGGCTCATGACCTTGCCCGTGAACGGGATGCGGCGGTCAGCTTCCGCGCGAAAACTTGTAAAGGTGACGCCTTTACCGCATCCCGAGGAGATGGTCCGTGTGGCGAACAGCGCGCTGAGGTCAGCGGGAAGATCGGAGAGCTCAATGCGGACCGTGGCTTCCTGTTCGAGGATCTCGATCTTTTTGATCGATGACCTTTTTTGGAGCAGGCCTTCCGACAGGAGAAAACCGACAGCGAGCTCTTCGAGCTCGGCAGGAGTGCACAGGAGCGTCACGAACTGCTCGTTGTTCAGCACGAGTTTGACCGGGAGCTCCGACGCTACTTCGTCAAGTACCCCCTCGACGGCAGTGCCCGTTACCTTTAAGATCAATGCTTCGCGCCTCGTATCCACGGGAAGGAATATACCATGGGGGGGGAGGGTTGTCAAAGCGCTTTTGGGCGCGAAAAAAGCCTCCGGTCAGGTAAACCGGAGGCTTTGGTCGTTCTGTTACAGGTTGCTTGTTAGAAATTTATATTCAGCCGTGCCGTATATACGTTGATGTTCGAGAATGCGCCTTCCACGACAAGATTGACAAAGGGGAAAATCTTCATCTTCGTGCCGACGAATGCTTTTGTCTTGGTGATATCCTCTTTCTTGAGCAAAGTGCCGATCCCGGACTTGGCGTGCGGTTCGCTGGTGATCCAGACCTGGCCCACACCGGCATAGGGCGTGAAGATCAGGATGCCTTTGCTGATGGAAATGTCGAGCGACTTTGTGGAAAGATCAAGCACGTCCACGCCGGAAAGCTTGGTGTAGGCCCCGCGGATCGCGACGGCCGGCATGGCCAACCCGCCCCTCAGCATGGCATATTTAATCTCGTAACCGGTCAGTTTCATTTCGCTGCTCGGGATTTTTACATAGCTGACGCCGATATCGATGGGGATGATCGGAAGTCCGACCTGGACATGAATGCGGGGAAGTATCAGCGCGTTGGGAAGGTCGCCGCCAGTTACGGTATCCATCGCCTGGTAGTATGAAGCTCCTTTATCGAGCTTGACGTATGACACTTCCACGCCGGCATCGAACCCGGGCAGTTTGTCTCCCAGGGGGGCGGCAGGGGACACGGCCTGGTAGCTCAGGGCCATGCCGAAATCTTCGCTGAACGACTTGAATGCAGGCTGCACTAAGCCAGTGAGATCAATGGTTGTCTTTGCCATTGCCGGAACCGCCATGACGAACACCAACAGTATTGCAAGAATGATCTTTTTCATGTAGAGCCTC
>JANPMZ010000360.1:0-1616 GCA_031427195.1 Nitrospirota bacterium | reverse complement strand
GATCTCCTGATAAAGTGCCTCGGGCACTCGGTCGAGGGTAAGACAATAGCGAGTCTCCACCACAAACTTTTTCTTAAGCCAGAGCTTCTTCTGAAAATTCTCCAGTTGCTCCAGCATGCCGATAACTGGCAGGGCGCAGCGACGCAGGGCGCGGATTTTGGAGAGGTATTCCTCGGCTTTGGGCGCTCCAACGTTCTCGATGTCGTCGAGGTACATGACTTCATTCTTAATATAGAAGTCCAGCTCCCGGCGCAAGAAACCGCCCAGGTCTTTGTGAATGAAATAGTCGAACTGGTGCTTGGCGGTGTAGGTCCGCAAATGCTTTTGCAGGATCGTGCGAATGTCCTTCTTGTCCTTGCCTTGATAGCCGGTATCAGCAGCGAAGAGAACCTCTTTCCACTTTTGCGGAAGGTTGTCAGCCAGCGTCTTTTCAGTGTCCGCGTTCAGCTTGTCTTGCAGGTTGCGCTCGGCAGCGAGCTCCCGATACCGGAAGCGGATCGTAAGTGTGTCAATAGCGTCTTCGTTAAACGGCATCTCGGCGTCCAAAGCGAAGGCGCGTGTGGTTTTGCCGCTGGGCTTGCGGTTGTCCTTTTCAGTGTCGCCTTCCACGAGCTTGAAATGAATGGTAGTGCGCTCATTCGCGGCCGCCTTAAGCAGTGTGCCTTCGCCCGGCGTAACGTGGAAAGTGTAATCACGCAGCAGCTCGGAGGATTTGATGTAGTACTGGTCCATATTGGCCCAGACCAGTTTCACTTCTTCGCCGTTGTAGGGGATCATGTACCTTTCCCGGCCATGCACGGTTGAACGTTGCAGACCGAGAAAATCGCCTTCCTGGTAGTAGCGTGAGAAGAAGGTATAGAGCTGGGAATAAACTTCGTCGGCAAGAGCGTCTATACTGTTTTCGTCATGCATCTTTTCTCGAATTTCCATGACCCGCGGAGACTGCTCTGGCGCTATTCCAGCTTCCTTTGCAGCCAGTTCCGCTTTGCGCAAGTCCTCCTCGGCCTGCGTTTGATGCACAGTATTGTGCAACTGCAGCGCCTCGCGGACCGTCTTTTCCAGGTGTTTGTCCAGAAACTCGGCAATCTCCTTGTGGCGCACCCGAAGAATCCGGTAGATGCCGAAGTCAAGATCGGCTTTGTCCAACTCGAACAGCTCGCGGAGCTTCACCTTGAGCTTCTCGAAATTGGCTGACGCAGGCAGCGCGCGATCAGTCGGATCAATGGACATGTGTTTATTCCTCATTATTAGGGACGTTTCCATGCAACTCCCCCGCTTTAATGAAATAGTGCTTCGGCGAGGTTTCTATGGTCACTGAACAATAGGAAGAATATAACAGAATACGTTAAATTGCAAGAAAACAGGCGTCATTGTCAAACCAAAATGAAAAAGGGGATGATAGCGTCATCCTCCCCTTTCGCACCAATACTGGCTATTACTTTGTTTTCGCCCTCACCGGCTCGTAGGTGCAGAACGGCTCGGCGGCGAGGTAGTCGCCTGAGATGGCAAAGGCGCGTGCGCGGCAGCCGCCGCAGACCCGGCGGTATTCGCAGATGCCGCACTTGCCGTGGTAGTGATCGAGGTCGCGCATTTCCAGGAACAACTTCGACGTCTCC
>JANPMZ010000359.1:0-5647 GCA_031427195.1 Nitrospirota bacterium | reverse complement strand
CTTTGCCGAGGTGGCGAATCTGAACATCATTCTCGGCCCGGACGTGAAGGGCAAGGTCACGGTGCGCATGGTCAAGATCCCCTGGGACCAGGCCATGGACATCATTCTGAGAATGAACGGCCTGGGCTATGTACTCGAGGATAATATTCTCCGTATCGCCAGCATAGCAGAACTGACGAAGGAATCCGATGAGCAGGTCAGGTCAAAAGAAGCGAAAAAGAAGGCTGAGGATCTGGTGACCAGGGTGGTTTCCATAAGCTATACCCCTGCCAAGACACTTGAGCCGACGCTCAAAAAATCCCTGTCGCCCCGGGGCGAGACCGTGGTGGACGAACGGACTAACACCATCATCATCAAGGACCTCGCCCGGAACATGGATGAGGTCCTGGCGCTCATCAAGTTGCTCGATAAAGCCATTCCGCAGGTTATGATCGAGGCGAAGATCGTCGAAGCAACGCTCAACTTCAGCCGCGAGCTCGGCGTACAGTGGGGTGTGGACTATAAAGCAGGCGCGGGAACAGGCAATCCCACGGGGCTGCAGTTCCCGAATTCGATCGGGGTAACCGGCGGGCCTGTGCAGGGAGGCGGGCCTTCCGGTGTTGGAAACTATCTCGTGAACCTCCCGGCTGCGGCCGGACCGGGCGCGGGCGGCGCCATCGGATTCACCTTTGGCTCGCTGAGCAAGACTTTCAATCTCGATCTTGTCCTGTCCGCACTCGAGACCACGGGCGAAGGCAAGGTGATTTCCTCGCCGCGCGTAAGCGCTCTTGACAATAAAGAAGCGAAGATATCACAGGGCGTGTCCATCCCCTATCTGAGCGCCTCCGCGGCAGGAACGACCGTGCAGTTCATTGATGCCACTTTGGAACTGGTTGTTACACCGCACGTGACGCCTGACAACAAGATTTTCATGAAGATCAAGGCTAAGAAAAACTCGCCGGATCCGTCTATCGTGGTGCTCGGCCAGCCGTCGATCCGCAAGAATGAGGCGGAAACCGAGATCCTGCTGAATGACGGCGAGACAGCCGTAATCGGCGGCATCCTGGTCATCGAGCGCGGCGATAGCACCTCTAAAGTGCCGTTTTTTGGCGATCTCCCCCTCATTGGCTGGCTGTTCCAAAAGAATGCTGCCATAGAAACGAAGCGGGAACTCCTGATCTTCATAAAGCCGAGCATCGTGCGGGCGGAAGTGATATAGACGCATATTGACACGGAGGTGTGCCATGAAAACAATGACAAAATTTGTTCCGATATTCGTTCTCCTGTTCCTGGCTTCGCCGGTTCTGCTGCTTTCGGGCTGCGGAACTGATGTCGCGAATAGCCAGGGTTGCCCCTCAGGGAGCTACCTTGCCAATTCAACAGACAAGATCACGGGAGATGCCGACGCCACCTTTGTTGGAGACTCTAGTGTTGGAGCAGTGTTCGGAGGCGGATCGGTCTTTTTTACGCCGGTCAAGTTCACGGTGACTGACAAAATCGGAGTTCCCCGGAACAATATCTGTCTCTCACTCTATACCGGAGATACGGCAGCAGGACCAGGTCCTTTCTGGTATACGGATACGAACTATGGGACATTATTCACCGGCACCGGGCCGTATAATTACCGGACGGTGGCGACGAATGATTCCGGAGTGGCTATCCTCTACTGGTCGACCGCGGTCCTCCCGGCCGGAAACCCCAGGACGTTCCTAGCGGCAGGACCTCCGATTACCTATACTGCAGGGGCGGACCAGTCGGGGACATCGTTCATCAATGTTTATACGGGCACCTTGTCCGATATCTTCAACGTCAAATGGACTGTTAAGGGAGAGCCGGCGTTGTAATAAATGCAATATGCGCATGATCACTGTTCAGGCGGGACAATGTCCCGCCTGAACTTGTTTGTTGAGGTCGCCGGGCACCCGTTCCCTATCAGATTTATGTGGACAATTCGATAAATAATGCTCATAGTATCGGTGAGTTGACCGGCTGAGACGAGGCGACATAAAATGCATTCGTAGTAAACACGGATCTCGACCAGGCTTCGATAAGACACATCGGATTTTTCCGGAAGATTGTTCCTGCAGATGGGGAGGGAAAGTATGAGCAACAATCGCGTGGTCACGATAGCCCTGTTCTTTGCGATATTCCTGGGCAGCTGTGGTTCAACAGATTTTAATAGTCCGGCAGGGGGCGGGGGTGGTACGACGGGCACCCCCCCTGGTAGCCAGCAAACACCGCTGTCGACAACGACGCAAGCTGCGCAGGTGGCGTCGGCGACAGCCCAATCGCGTGAGCTGATCCTCACCAGCACGCAACTCTTTAAGGACCTGGCTGACATCGGTCTTGGCCACCTAACCCCTTCCCTGGTAACCACGCCGACCGGAACGGTCACATGCGGCAATGGGGGCTCTTACAGCTATTCCGGCACCTACACGGCTCCGAGCACCTACAGCCTCGCATTGACCTTCAATGGATGCCGCTATCGCGGCTTTCAGTTCGTGGGCGCCTATCAGTTGACAGGAACGCCATCGAATTTTACTGTGTCGCTTGGCGGAGGATCAACGTTCAATATTTTCAACTTTGACCCGGCGTATACGGTGTTGCTCGCGTATCTGAAGGCGAACGTGGGCTATACCATGGCCAGTTCCGGCACGCCGCCCATATCATCATACGCGATCAACGCAACCGGTTCGATAACCTCGTTTGATTATTTTCTGCTGAACACATACGGTATGACTTTGAACGCGCTGAGATCTTCGGTCGTGGAAACGGCAAGCGCTAATCTGGACCTGTCGACCACGCTCGTCGCGAACGGAGGCTTTTCAGAGTCATGGTTCGGCGCAGGCGGCAGCAGTACGGCCCGGATGACATTCACGAATTTAACAGTGAATAAAACGCAGGTCAATGCGGCAACGGCTCCAGCAACGAGTTATACGACCAACACGAGAAGCGTGGACGGACGGGTGTCATATGCGTTCACCCCGGGTTCTTTCGGGTATAGCGGGCTCTTTGATATTGTGACGTCGACACCTATTAGATTTTCCAGTACATCACCGCTGCAGACGACCCAGGGAATGCTGACTACGAACGGAACAGCGAGGACAAGCTACAATGCCGGCAGCGATGTGGATATCATCGTATCCAATTTTGCCTCATCGGTCACCTCAACAGTGAACTTCCCCCGGGAATACGATCTGATGAAAACTACGGATTTCGCCGCCATGGAGCAAGACAAGCCGCCGCTTATTCCACCTCCTGCACCTGGAGTGCCGGTGTCTTTGCCCACAGGAAGTACGCTGGCGGTAACCCTGACCTGGGTCGGTCCGAGCGGGAGCAGCACCTCGGACATGGACCTCCACCTGCATTATTATTCATCTCCCACGCCGACAGCGGGGACGCCGAAAACCTGGACCGTCCATTGGAGCGGCGGCAAGACGTGCAGCGATCCTGCTGGTTTACCTTTTAGTGACGCTCTCGATCTCGATGCGAATGGAGTGTGTGATACGGGGCTCGATTTCGACGATACGAACGGTTATGGACCGGAACATATCACCGATCTCAAGCTTTTGCCCGGGTATTATATTGCATCAGTTAACAGCTTTGCTCTCCCGGTAGCTGAGCAGCCCACCACCCTCTACTTATCGCTTCATATAGGGGACAACATTTTTGGACCGTATATCTCGATGTTAAACGCATCGGATGGGGACGGATCCACCCTTGCAGCCTGGTATCATGTGGCTGACATACGGGTAAACTCGAACGGGACCATTGATGTCATGGCCCCTGATCCGGCGCTTCCTCCATGGGATTAAATAACTGATATTCGCACAGTGCATTATGACACGGCAGGGCCAACTGGTCCTGCCGTATTGTTTCGGGAAGAGAGGGCAGAGCTGGAAATTCTATGCACACTCTAAAAAAAACCATCCTGTGCCTGCTTGAAGCAAACGACCTTAATCCTCTCGTGGCTCTCGCACAAGACAAACCGCGCGTCGTGAGCCTCCTTGTGCGTATTTCCTACGATAAGGATATACTTGCAGGCTGGCGCGCCATTAAGGCGGTTGGGCTCATAGCGAGGGAGCTTGTCAAGACGGATTATGAATATTTAAGAAATACCATCAGGAAGCTTCGCTGGTCCCTGTCCGATGAATCCGGCGGCATTGGATGGTCCGCCCCGGAATTGATCGGTGAGATCGTTTGTGCCGACCCTCGCAGGTTTTCCGACATCGTTCCGCTGATCGCGGATGTTTATGCTATTGAAGAGGATGTATTCAGGCCGGGAGTGCTTTACGCGTTCAGCAGGATCGCGGAATCGGCGCCTGACCTTGTTGCTCCTTTTGCGGATATTATCAATGCGGCATTGATTGATAAGAACCCTCTGGTCCGGGTCTATGCGCTAAAAACGATTGGGAACTTGAAGGGCATGCCCGGCTTATCCGTAGCAAGGGATGTTATAGAAAAGCTTAAGCAGGACAAGAGCGAGGTTTGGGTGTACCATGATAATACATTTGTTAGTGTTGTTGTGGGAGATATTGCTAAAAATACTCTTAATTAAGCATATAAAACGTAAACATGTATTAAAATTTAGGCATACGGTGGGGTATTAAGCCATATGCATTTTTAATGTAAACATACTTGACAAGGAACGACTCATATTTTATATTGTAAGTATTATAAGATTAATTGGGGGAATTATGGCAACTGGTACAAATAGGGATTATTACGAACTACTGGGTTTGAAAAAGTCGGCTTCCGAGGTCGAAATAAAGAAGGCCTTCAGGAAGTTTGCCCGCAAATATCACCCTGATGTGAATCCCGGCGACAAAAAATCCGAGGCGAAGTTCAAGGAAATAAGCGAGGCCTACGAAGTCCTGTCGGATCCGAAGAAGCGGCAGAAATACGACCAGTTCGGTCATGCAGCTTTCGAGCAGGGCTTTGATGCTCAGAATAGACCGGGAGGGGGTTTTGGGGGGCAGGCCCAGGGCGGAGAATTCTTCAGGGGCGGGAATTTCGAGGACCTCTTCGGGAATATTTTCGGCGGCAACGCAGCACGGCAGCGCGGTCCCCAGAAGGGCGAGGACCTGACCTACTCGGTAGAAGTGGAGCTCGAAGATGCCATTTATGGACGGACCATGCAGGTAGAGCTGCGGCGGGAGGCGACCTGCGGCGTTTGTTCAGGTTCTGGCGCAGCTCCAGGCAGTTCGAGACGGACCTGTCCGACCTGCATGGGCTCGGGCCGCATCTCCCAGGGAAAAGGCTTCATGCAGATCGCCCAGCCCTGCCCCGCATGCCGCGGAGAAGGCACGATCAATCCGAATCCCTGCAGGTCCTGCAGCGGCAGCGGCATGGCGCCGAAAACCGAGCGCATCAATGTAAAGATCCCTCCCGGCGTTGACAACGGGTCCAAGATACGTGTATCGGGCATGGGAGAGGCCGGCGCCAGGGGCGGGCCTGCAGGCGACCTCTATATCATCACCAAGGTGCGGCCCCATCAGTACTTTGAGCGAAAAGGCGACGATCTCTATGCTGATGTGCGCGTCACCATAAAGGAAGCGGCACTGGGCGACAAAGTGGAGACCCCGACCGTAGACGGCATGGTCACGCTGACGCTGCCGCTGGGCGTTCAGTCGGGCCAGCAGTTGAAGCTCACGGGAAAAGGCGTGCC
>JANPMZ010000358.1:0-9634 GCA_031427195.1 Nitrospirota bacterium | reverse complement strand
TTATACCCGCGCATGCGCGACTCCGGCAGTTGGGCAAAGAGGTCGCGCACCGGGCCGAACACGCCGGTATAGGTGGCCGGGTTGGAGCGCGGCGTCCTCCCGATGGGCGACTGGTCGATGTCGATCACCTTGTCGATGTGCTCCAGGCCCTTGATGTCCTTATGCCGGCCGGCCCGCTCCGTGGAACGGTAGAGCCGCTGCGAAAGCGCCCGGTAGAGGATGTCCACCACCAGCGTGCTTTTGCCGGAGCCCGAGGCGCCGGTCACGCAGGTAAGCACGCCCAGGGGAAAGCGCACGGAAATGTTGTTCAGATTGTTCTCACTGGCTCCGACCACGGTGATATATTTGTCCCGCTGTCGCCGGGTCCGGGGCACCGCGATCTTGAGCTTGCCCGCCAGGTACTGGCCGGTGAGCGAGCGGGGGTTCTTTTCGATCTCTTTGGGCGTTCCCTGCGCCACCACCTCGCCGCCGTGCACACCCGCGCCGGGCCCCATATCGATCACGTGGTCCGCCAGACGGATCGTTTCCTCGTCATGCTCCACGACCAGGACCGTGTTCCCCAGGTCGCGCAGCCGGAACAGCGTATCCAGCAGCCTGCGGTTGTCGCGTTGATGCAGGCCGATGCTCGGTTCATCCAGGATATACAGGACGCCCACCAGGGACGAGCCGATCTGGGTGGCAAGCCGGATGCGCTGGCCCTCGCCGCCGGAAAGGGTTGCCGCGCCCCGGTCGAGCGAAAGGTAGTCAAGGCCCACGTGGATCATGAAGCCCAGGCGGTCGCGGATCTCCTTCAGAATCCGCTGCGCGATCGCGGTTTCTTTTTCCGAGAGCGTGAGAGTCTCGAAGAACGCCAGCGCTTTTTTGATGCTCATGTGCGTTACTTCATGGATATTCAAGCCCGCGACCTTGATGGCCAGCGATTCCTTCCGCAGCCTGCTGCCGAGGCAGTCCGGGCAGGTCTGGTAACTCATGTACTGTTCCAGCTCCCACCGGGTCGCGAACGAATCGGTCTCGTCGTAGCGCTTTTTGAGGATAGCGAGGATGCCTTCAAAGGGGCCACAGGTCTCGTTGCGGGCTGCGGGTTTCGCGGGTTCGGTCGAGCCGTAGAGCAGCAGTTTCTGCTGGGCCTGCTTCAGGTCCCTGAAGGGCGTGTTGACGTCGAAGCCGCACGCTGCCGCGATTGTTTCGAGCACCTTGAAGTGGTGGAAGGATTCGCGCTTTGCCCAGGGCTTGATGGCGCCTTCCCGCAGGGTAAGGTTCTTGTTCGGGATGATAAGGTCCGGGTCGAACTCGAGCAGTCCGCCCAGGCCGTCACAGGTGGGACAGGCGCCCTGGGGGCTGTTGAACGAGAAGGTGTTCGGCGCGAGCTCGGGGTAGCTGATATTGTCAACGATGCAGGCGAGCTTTTCGCTGTAGAGCAGGTCCTTCTTCTGGTCCACGAGATTGATGAGCACGATGCCGTCGGCCTGCCGCAGGGCCGTTTCCACGGATTCTGCGAGTCTGCGTTCCGTGCCGGATTTCACCACCAGCCGGTCGATGACGATCTCGATGTCGTGCTTCTTCTTTTTATCCATGGGGACCGGTTCGGACAGGTCCTTGAGCACGCCGTCCACGCGGGCGCGGACAAAACCCGAGGCGGCCGCTGCCATGAGCTCCTTCTTGTACTCGCCCTTCCTGCCGCGCACGATCGGCGCCAGCACCTGGATGCGCGTGTCCGCGGGCAGGGCCATGACCGCATCGGTGATCTGCTGCACGGTCTGGGCCGCGATTTCGCGTCCGCATTGGTAGCAATAGGGTTTGCCGATACGGGCGTAGAGCAGACGGAGGTAGTCGTACACCTCGGTGACGGTGCCGACGGTGGAGCGGGGGTTCTTGCTCGTGGTCTTCTGCTCGATGGCAATGGCCGGCGACAGCCCGTCGATGGAGTCCACATCGGGTTTGTCCATCTGGCCCAGGAACTGGCGGGCATAGGCGGAAAGGCTCTCGACGTACCTGCGCTGCCCCTCGGCATAGATCGTGTCGAAGGCAAGGGACGATTTTCCGGAACCCGAAAGCCCGGTAATGACCACGAGCTTGTCGCGCGGGATCTCGACGTCGATGTTCTTCAGGTTGTGCTGGCGGCAGCCTTTTACGATGATCTTATTCATAGCAGTAAGGGAACGGCATTCTACCACCCCGTTTCCGTAGAGTAAAGGGTTTTGTAGTAATTACAAGAGGGTATAGGTTAGAGGAGATAATCGGTCGCTCACCCGCCTTCGGGGGGTCGGGGTATTTTCAGGGTATGGACAAGAGTATCGTTCTCTATAACAATCAGACCCTGTTCTGCAATATTTTGCATGACCTGGCAGCGCTATGATAATGTTTCTGCTACAATAAGGTTGATTCACTCAGAAAACAGCAGTGTAGAAGGACCCTTTAATGCCTGGCTCAGGAAAAGGGTAGTATTTCAAATCAGGGAGCACACACTTTGAATAAGAGAGCTGTTGAGGTCCTGGTATCCGTGATGATGGGTGTGCTCTGGGTATGGGCCCCGTGTGCTGCCAATGCAGCCGACGGATCCGTTCAGATCGCATCTTACAATGAGGAGGCGCTTCTTTTCAGTGAGATACCCTCGGTCATCGGCGCCTCCAAATATGGGCAGAAGGTGACCGAGGCGCCATCGTCGGTCAGCATTGTCACTGCGGCGGAGATAAAAAAATACGGCTATCGCACCCTTGCCGGGATCCTGCGCAGCGTCAGGAGTTTCTACGTGACCGATGACCGGAACTACAGCTATGTGGGGGTGCGCGGATTCGGACCGCCGGGCGACTATAATTCCCGCATTCTTCTGCTCATTGACGGCCACCGGACAAACGATAACACCTACGATCAGGCGCTTATCGGGACCGAAGGGATCCTGGACGTTGACCTGATCGACCGGGTCGAGGTCATTCGCGGCCCGGGGTCGTCCTTATATGGAAGCAATGCGTTCTTTGCCGTGGTGAACGTCATCACCAAGCGCGGTCGGGACCTGAAGGGAACGGAAGTTTCCGGCGAGGCAGGGAGCTACAAGACCGCCAAAGGGCGGGTGAGCCACGGCGACAAGTTCGCGAACGGCGTGGAAGTCATTGTCTCCGGCAGCGCGTATAACAGTGAGGGGCAGAATCTCTATTTTCCGGAATACAACGGCGTAGCAAACAATGCCGATTACGACCGGTACCGCAGCTTTTTTACCAAGGTGTCACACCATGACTTTACGCTGGCGAGCGCCTATGTTTCACGGACCAAGGGCATCCCAACGGGATCCTATGCCACCGACTTTGGTGATCCGGGAAATAAAACCACGGACGAACGCGCCTACCTTGACCTCAAATACGACCATACCTATGGCAGGACCGATGTTGCTGCACGGATCTATTACGATTATTACCGGTATGCGGGTGACTATATCTACGGAGGGGTCCTGAACAAGGACCTGAGTTTTGGCGACAGGTGGGGTGGCGAGGTCAGGTTTACCCGAAATGTATTTGATGCACACCGCATGGTTCTGGGCGTAGAATACGTGAACAATCGCCGCCAGGACCAGCAGAACTACGATGTCAATCCAGCAATGGTCTACCTTGATGATGAGCGGCGTTCACACATACCGGCGGTCTATCTGCAGGACGAGGTTACGCTCTCGAAAAAAATTGTATTGAACCTGGGAGGCCGGTACGATCACTATTCTGATTTCGGCGGGACCACCAATCCCCGCCTCGCCCTCATTTACAATCCCCTGGAAAAGAGCGCCATCAAACTCCTCTATGGAAGCGCTTTCCGTATTCCCAACGATTTTGAACGCTACTACCAGAGCCTGGTAAATCTGCCCAATCCCGCGCTCAAGCCCGAAAATATCAAGACCTACGAACTCGTCTATGAGCAGTACCTGGGGGAACGGTTCCGCGCCAGCATTTCCGCTTATTACTACGATATTAAGAATCTCATCAGTCAGGCCCAGGTGGTGCCGACGTTCTACCAGAATACCGGCGAAGTGACCGCGCGGGGCTTCGAACTGGAACTGGATAACAAGTGGGCCAGCGGTATTGACGGCAGGATCAGCTACACGCTCCAGCGGGCGGAAGACAAACTGACGGGACAGCCGCTTCCGAACTCGCCTGCCCAGCTGGTGAAGCTCAATATGACGGTCCCGGTCGTCGGAGAAAAACTCTTTGCTTCATTGGAAGACCAGTACCTGGGCCGCAGAAAGATTGAAGGCGGAGGGTACGCCGGGGCTTTCCATGTCGCGAATCTGACCCTCTTCAGCCAACAGGTGCTGGATTGGATTGAACTGTCGGCCAGTATCTATAATATTTTTGATAAAAAATACAGTGATCCGGTGTCCAAGGACCTTACTCCCATCGACCGGGTCCAGCAGAATGGTCGGAATTACCGGCTGAAACTTACTTACGCCTTCTAATATCAACAGGGAGCAGACAGAACCATGAAAAGGAGATCATTTCTTGCGGCAGCCGCGTTCTCGGCGCTCCTGCTCTTCGGCGGCAGTGTGACGGCTGGCGAAAAGATCGCTTTGCTGATCAGCTCGAACAATGCGCCCTACAAGGCGGCGGTCAGCGGGTTCAACGCCTATCTGGCGAAGCAGGGGATCCAGGCCGACTATGAGGTCTACCCCCTTGACGGGGACGCTGCAAAAGCAGGTCCTGCGATCCAGAAGATCAAGGCGAGCGGAAGCCGTCTTATCTTCACCTTGGGTTCTCTTGCCACGGATGCCGTGGTCAAAGAAGTAACGGACACTCCCATTATTGCCTGCCTGGTGCTGCGCACCGACAACCTGAAGAGTCTTTCGAACGTGACCGGCGTGGGCCTGGAGTTCTCCTTTGAGACGCAACTGGAGTGGCTGCAGCGTTTATTGCCGCAGGCAAAGAGCGTCGGGGTCATTTATAATCCGGAGGAGAATCAGAAGCGGATCGAACATGCCGCCCGGTTTGCCAAAAAGGTCGGCCTGCACCTTGAGGCCCAGGAGGTCCGTACGCCCCGGGACATTCCTGCCGCGCTGAACAACCTTTCCAAACGGGCTGATGTCATCTGGGGCATAGCGGACAACCTGACCCTTTCCCCCACGATAGGCAAGAACGTGCTGCTGTTCTCGTTCAGGAACAACATCCCCTACATCGGCCCTTCGGCCACCTGGGTGAAGGCGGGAGCGCTCTATTCCCTTGACTGGGACTACGAAGATCTGGGAGCGCAGTGCGGTGAAATAGCGCAGAAGATATTTGGCGGCACCGCACCCGCAGATATCCCGGCACTGTCGCCGCGCAGGGTACTGTACACGCTGAACCTCTTCACCGCCCGCCAGATGAAGATCACGTTGTCCGATGAGCTGGTTCGCGGCGCTCGTCAGACCTATTAAGGCCATTTCATGAGAAAGTGGAAAATACAATCGTTCGGTCTGGCGGCAAAGTTCAATCTGCTTGCCATATCACTCATCCTCGCGACGGCCATCGGCATCAGCTTCTTTATGGTCCGGCTGGAGGTCAGCGGGTATTATGGTGAGTTGCTGAGCCACGGCAAGACGATCGCCGACACGACCTCGAAGAACAGCGAGTATGGTGTGTATACCGAGGACCGGGCATCGCTGCTTTCCGCTCTGGACGGCCTTGCCTCCGATGCCGACATCGCCTATGTGTCCGTGTTGAACCTCGAAGGGCGTGTGCTGGTGAACCGCGTTTTTCAGGAGGTGACCGAAATCCCTCCGTTTCCCTTTGGCGATATCAAGTACGCAAAAACCGTCGAGACCCGGGATGTTACTGATAGTCTGCACGACCGGCAATACCTTGAGATTCTCTATCCAATTCTCAGCAGCTCCAGCGGCGTTACGGATGCATTGTTGCCCGACGGAAGCCTCCAGCCGACGACGAAGATCATCGGCTACCTCAGGCTGGGCCTGACGCAGGAAAGGCTCCGGATTCGCATCCGGCAGTTGCTCATTTCCACGGTCCTGGTGACATTCGTCATTGTGCTGTTCGGCAGCCTTTTGTCGGTGTTCATGTCAAGACGGATCACCTCGCCGATCCAGAGACTGAAAAAAGCGACCCAGGACATCGCCGATGGAAAATTCGATACCACCCTCGATATACGCACTCATGACGAGATCGCCGATCTGGCACGGTCTTTCGAGCACATGCGCGGCAGCCTGCGTGATTACCATGCGCAGATCGAAGCGCGCACTGCCGAGCTGACCGCAACGAACGAGTGGCTCCACAAGGAGGTTGCAGCGCGCATAGCTGCCGAGAAGCAGCTGCTGCATGACGCGTTCCATGATTCCCTGACCGGCCTCCCCAACCGCGCGCTCTTTGTCGACCGCCTCACGCGCACCATCGGGATCACAAAACGCCGCAAGGATTATATCTATGCCGTGCTGATCCTGGACATCGACCGTTTCAATGTTATCAACGACAGTCTCGGCCACCAGGTCGGCGACCAGCTGCTGATCGCAGTCGGGCAGCGGCTGATCGCCTGCGTCCGGCCCGGCGATACGGTCGTGCGCCTCGGCGGTGAAAAGTTTGCGATCCTCATGGAAGATATCAGCGGGCTGGGGAACGCGGTCTATATCGCCGACCGCATCAGCACCGCGCTTGTCGCTCCCTTTACGGTGGCGGGCGGCCACGAAGTATTCGCTACGGGGAGCATCGGCATTGCCGTGAGCGCAGCCGAATACGATTTTCCCGAGCAGGTTCTGCGCGATGCCGACACCGCCATGTACCAGGCGAAATTAAGCAGCAACGCAGCCTATGCGGTATTCGAGCCCGGGATGCACACCCATGCCCTTGAGCGGCTGTATCTGGAGACCGACCTCCGAAAGGCGGTGGAGCGGAAAGAATTCATCGTGTATTATCAGCCGATAGTATCCCTTGCAACGGAATGCCTGCGCGGATATGAAGCGCTGGTCCGCTGGCAGCACCCGGAGCGGGGTCTGCTCAACCCCGGGGATTTTATCCAGATGGCCGAGGAAACCGGCATGATAGTGGCCATCGACCGCCTGGTGATGCGTGAGTCCTGCCGGCAGATGCGGGAATGGCACCACCAGGTCTCCGGCAACGGTAACGGACGCGCGTTTATCAGCGTGAACCTTTCCCATAAGCAGATGGCCCAGCCGGACCTGGTGGCGTATGTGGAAGAGGTCCTTCGGGAGACCGGGCTCGACTCCGGCAGCCTGAAGCTCGAGATCACGGAAAACGTCATTATCGAGAACCCGGAAGAGGCGATCTCCCTACTGGGCCGGTTAAAGGCGCTGGGCGTCCGGCTGTACATTGATGACTTCGGCACCGGCTATTCATCGCTCAGCTACCTGCACCGGCTGCCGATCGACGGGCTCAAGATCGACCGTTCCTTTATCATCAACATGGGCGAGAACGGAGAGAACCAGCAGCTCGTCAGGACGATTATGCTGCTGGCCCATGATCTGAACATCACGGTGATCGCCGAGGGCGTGGAGACGGCTTCACAATTGTCGCTGATCAAAGCAATGCAGTGCGAGTTTGGACAGGGGTACCTGTTCTCCAGGCCCGTAGACAAAGATCAGGCACTGGCCTATCTCAAGGAAGGGCTCGGGCGCTGAACGCCTGCGAACGCACCGCCCCGCCGCACCGTTGTTTCAGACCGTCAACATTCCTCTCTCCTCTCCGACCGAACAGCATGGCGGCTGCCATAGCTGCCACGAACGTTCTGCACCCCCCCCTGAATTTTCTATAATCAAAAACAGTTCGGCCATTTATATTATTTATAGGTAAAAATCTTGACATTAATTTTTCGATGTGTTAATTTTTTTCCTACTTTAAATCAACAAACAGATGTTTCTCTGTTCTGAGAGGCGCTCCCGCTTATGATAGATATTAATATCTCGCTGCTTTACCAGCTTATCAACTTCATCGTTCTGCTCGTCGTGCTTCATTTTATCCTCTTCAAACCCATTCGGCAGGTCATGCTCGATCGGGAACAGAATATCAGCTCCGCTTTCGGCGATGCAAAGGCCGCACAGGACCGCATCCAGAGCCTTCTTGAACAGTATAATGCCTCCCTGGTCGAAGCCAAGCAGAAGTCCGCTGCGGCCTACAACACCAATTACCAGCAGGGTCTCGATGCCCAGCGCGAAATGATCACGGCGGAGCGTACGAAGGCGGGTGAAATGCTGGACAAGGCCCGTGTGGAAATAACGGTCGCGTCCAAAGCAGCGCAGGCGGACCTCAAAAAAGAGGCGGAGCGGCTTTCGCTGGACATTACCGCCAAGCTGCTCGGAAGGGCGGTATAACGGTGGGGAATCGAACAATGAAAAAAGTCATGCCGCTGCTTGCCGCGCTTTTCCCGATGCTGCTCACCTCGGTAGCGGTTGCCTCCGAAGCCGCGGAAGGCGCTCACGAAACGATCACGTTCATGGGTGACTGGCTGCCGCGGCTGGTCAATTTTGGGATCATCGCAGGTGTGGTCGTCTATTTTATGAGGAAGCCCGCCCAGGATTTCTTTAAGAACCGTTCCGTTGAGATCGCAAAAGCGCTGCAGGAGTCGAAAGAAGCTCGTGAGCGCGCCGTGGCAGCTCTTGCGGAAATGGAGCGGAAGATCAAAGACCTCGAAACAGAAACAACGCGGATGGTAGCCGAGGCCCAGGCCCGGAGCGAAAAGGACAAGCACGCTCTCATCGAAGAAGGCAGGAAGGTCGCCCAGGACGTTCAGGCCCAGGTGAAGCAGGGCATTGCTATCGAACTGCAAAAGGCCAGGACCATGCTGGCAACGGAGGCCTCGCTCCTGTCCCTCGACCTTGCGGAAGGCCTGATCAAAGAAAAGATCAGCAGCAAGGACCATGAGCGCATTGTGAAGGAATACATCTCGAACGTGGGAGGCCGGGGTTGATAAGGATCATTGCCAAGAGATACGCCAAAGCCCTCGTGCAGCTCGCCGAGGAGAAGAAGACCGTTGACAAGACCCGGGCAGACCTCGCCGCGTTCGTCAGCGCCGTAGACAGCCTTCCGGCCCTGCAGAAGTTGTTGGCCAGCCCGGTTTTTACCCCTGAGAACAAGAAGTCGGTCATCAAGGAACTCGCGGCAAAACTGAACATGGATCAGGTGACCCAGCGTTTTGTGGAGCATCTTGCCGAAACCGGCAGGATCAGATATGTCAAGGAGGTGTTCGAGGCGTTCCGGGAACTCCTGGCGGAGCGCACGAACCGCGCCCTGGCGAAGCTGACCACTGCCGCAGCCATCAGTGCGGCCGATCTGGCGGACATCAAGCAGAAGCTTGAGACGCTCACGGGCAAGCAGGTGGACATCGACGCACAGGTCGACGCCTCCCTCATCGGCGGCGCCAAGGCGCAGATCGGCAGCACGATTTACGACGGGACCATCAAAAACCAGCTGAGCAAGATGCGCAGTCAATTGATGAATTAATAAACCAGTAGTCAGGAGTCAGGAGTCAGGAGTCAGGAGGGAACGTGACAGTTTCCTCTGACTACGGTCTTCCGGCTTCCGGCTCCTGAACTTAACGAGGTGTAAAAAATGCAGATCAAGGCACAGGAAATCAGTGAGATCATAAAAAAGAAGATATCCGACTTCGAGAAAACCGTTGAGGTCGCCGAGGTCGGCACCGTGATCACCGTCGGTGACGGTAT
>JANPMZ010000357.1:0-2998 GCA_031427195.1 Nitrospirota bacterium | reverse complement strand
GCTCGAACCGCTGGGGGTGGTAAAAGGATAACGATGATAGAGCCTGTCTGGGGGGGCATGTTGCACTGAACGTGGACTATTAAGGAAGTGACTCCATGGACTCCAGTCTATATTTCGCCTGATGTCTTCCAGGTTCATTGTCCCTCGCCTGAGCTTGTTTGTTCGGCTGCCATGCATTGTTCAATAAGTTGATTTATAGCGAATAAAAAATAGCCAACGTAGCCTTTCTGACCTGTGGCAGCAAGTGATCAAAACCACAACTTTGAAAATACGTGACTGTTTTTCGGCCTACGCTTATGACCGGAGGCCGCGCGGCTTTATCATGAGCGGGTGTGCTCTTTGCCTGGAGCGCCAAGGTATGGATGATCGGCGACAACTTGAGCCTTCGCGTCAGAAGTATGCTATTCATCTTGATTACCCATCGGAACAGCTTGATCGTAAAAGCCGTCCTCCCGGGATGGGGCAGTATATGTTTGAACAGGATGTTCCTGATTGATAGTTTCGCGTCCGCGGCCTGTCGGGCCGCTCGCCCCCAAAGGACTACTTCATCCGGCGTCTTCCCCATAAAACAGGACGGAAAGCAAGCCTTGCAAAGAAGACAAGAGGACATCAGGCTATCCAATTTATAAAAGTCCGAACTGGTCAGCGGGCCGCTTGGTGACGAATTGCTATTGCCGTCAGGTCTTGCCCTGTCTCCGAAAACGGCCAGGACGGGACAATAATCATAGCAAAATCCGCAGGCGCTGCATCTGTCGGAAAGTTCTTGCCGATAGTTATCGAGATCGTAAATATATCCCTCCACCCCTTCGCTCTTTTGATGAAAGCCAACGGCGTTGAGGGGCTTTCTCATGAATAGAGGAAAAGCGTTCATCCCTGCACCTCCGCTTGTATCGACTCAATTTAGCTCAAATATTCCTTCCTCACCGGCGACCATGCGTCAACAGCCTTGCATGGGACGCTCCCGGTACGAGCGGAATGCTTAACATTCGAAGGGAATGCTATCACCTCGCCGGGCCTCAAGGTGACTGTCTCGCCCTCATAGGTGAAGGTCAGCTCGCCTTCCAGGATGAGCGTGATCTGCTCCGCTTCGTGGGAGTGCTCGGGAAACTGTGTATCCGGCGTCATTTCAAAGTACGTGAGCATGGCCTTCTCAAGACCCACGGCCCACATATGTGCGCCGGTGAAGATCGGTTTGAGGGGCAAATCGGTATTCATAAATATTGTGGTTCGGCTCATCGGCTCCTCCTTATTCTTCTATACCTTCTTCCCCACCGTGAACAGCACCCCCGCATCGAGCCATATGCCTTTGTCCGTCCTGAGCGCCGTGATCTCGGCCAAATGTTCCCGTTTGAACTTTTCCTGGTCCTGCGGGGATAGCTGTGCCACCAGTCTTCGGAACCCCGCATTCCAGACAATGTCCCACCACTCGTCGGCGCTGTCCAGATAATAGCCCACGTTCTTCGCTTCAACACGAACCTCCGCAAGCCCGGCCTTCTCGAAGAGTTGCCTGCATCCTGCTTCGTTCGACACGCGCTTCCATGTATCAGGCGGTTTCTGGACACCATAGGTTTCAATCCTGCTAAAGAACGTATCACGTATGGGCTGGAAGTAGCTCTCCTGAAAACTGGTGATCAGCACCGTGCCGCCGGGCTTGACCGTTGATGCTATATGCGATAACTGAGCATCCATATCCTCGACAAAAAATATCCCGAATGCGCAGACAGCGGCGTCAAATAAAGAAACTGGAAAGCCGAGTTTCTGCATGTCCCGTTCGAGGAACTCGACATTCCGCACCTTGAGCGCCGTCGCTTTCATCCGCGCCTGTTCGAGCATTCCCGGTGACAAATCCACGGCTGTTATGCGGCCCTTCGGCAGATTTGGAGCGATGGCCAGTGACGAGTGGCCTGTCCCGCAGGCAACGTCGAGCACATACTCGTCACCGCGCAGGTTGAGAAGGTCCGCTATATGTTCGGCGCTCCTGGGAAAGAAGCGGAGCGCCTGGCCGTCGTATCCGACGGACACCGCGTCAAAGGTCTGTTTCAAGATCATTTTCACTTGCTGATTCGTCATGAATATATTGCCTCCCGTGTTGTTCAAGCCTGTTTTTGTCTTTTGTCCCACTCCGAACTCTGGACCCCGAACTGTTTTTACTTCCTCTGCCCCACCAGCACCAGCGCAACGCCTGCCGTGATGATCGCCATTGCCGAGACGCCGATCATCGTGATCCGCTCGTCAAGGATCCATATTCCCAGCAGCACCGCGATAATCGGATTCACGTAGGCATAACTCGTGGCAAGGGCCGGTCGGACCCTGCCGAGGAGATAGACATAGGACGTGAATCCCACGAGCGATCCGAACACGCCGAGATACAGGACCGCACTTATCGACCGCCAGGTGGGCATGACCGTGATCCGCTCACCAACAAGGAAACTCACGAGCAGCACGATGATGCCGCCGGCCACCATCTGGGCCGCCCCTGCCATCATGCCCTTGGGGATCGAAATGTTCTGGCTCAATGCGGAGCCAAAGGCCCAGGACATGGCGGCAAGGACCAGAGCCGCCGCACCCAGGGGGCTTGTGCGGAGATCACCCTCGAAGTTCAGGACCACGATCCCCAGGAGGCCGATGATCAGACCTGCCCATTCCCACGTGTTCGGCCAGCGCTTCCAGATGCCGACGAACAGCACGGTCCAGAGGGGCGTCGTGGCGATCACGAGGGCGGCCATGCCGGACGATACCCACTGCTCGGCCCATGCCACGCCTGCGCTGCCTCCCAGCATCAGGAAGGCGCCGATCACGGCCGACCACAACCACTGCCTGCCCGTTGGATGGGGTGAACCCTTGGCCCAAAGGACCAGATAAAACCCGATCCCGAACAAAAAAAACCGGATACCCATCATGAAGAAGGGAGGCAGTTCCTCAAGGGCGTGTTGTCTTGGGCATATGCAAAATTTGTAATCATCAATAAAATTAAAATAAGTGCCGGGAAGTTTTTTTT
>JANPMZ010000356.1:0-3799 GCA_031427195.1 Nitrospirota bacterium | reverse complement strand
TGCAGAAGGCGCTGGCCAAGGCCAAGGGCACGCCCGAGGAAATGCTGATCAACACCGTGCTGCTTCGGACCATGAAGCAGGCCCGTTATTCCACCGAGAACGTGGGCCACTTCGGTCTCGCCGCCGAGAGCTACACCCACTTCACCTCTCCCATCAGGCGCTATCCCGACCTGATCGTCCACCGCATCCTGAAGGCGGCGACACGAGGTCTGCTGAAAAAAGAAGCCTACACCAAGCACCTCGCCGCAACCCTGCCCGAGGCCGCGACCCACTGTTCCCTGCGGGAGCGCACGGCCATGGAGGCCGAACGCGACGTGATTACCATGCTCAAGCTGCAGTTCATGACGGACAAGCTGGGCGAGACCTTCGACGGCATCATTACCGGCACGGCAAACTTCGGACTGTTCGTGCAGTTGCACGAGCTGTTCGTCGAGGGCCTGGTCCACATTTCCGCGCTCACCGACGACTACTACACCTACATTGATAAGCTCCACTGCTTGCGCGGCGAAAAACGCAAGAAGGTCTACCGCATCGGCGACAGCGTACGGGTGCGCGTGGACCGCGTGGACACAGTGCGGAAAAAAGATCGACTTCTCCCTGAGCGAATAGCTTTCTGCTCTTTTTTGGTAACTACTCAGCTGTGCTAAAATTGACTCTCAAAGAACCCAGACAGATCATACCCGAAAATGGCTATCTGTTTTACTCAGCCAGGCAAGATGTGGCGTTTCTCTGAAACATCAGCTTCCCGATGAAATCTTCGAAATGACATTTTATCAATTTATTACCACGCAACACGCGGAAGAGGTTTTTAAAAGGTTTTAGACCTCGTAGGGTGCGCACCGCGCACCGTAAAATATTCGGTGGGCAATGCCCACCCTACCTGGCTTAAGAGATCATCCAAAACGACCATGATCACGGGCTGGTCACACCGATCACCTGTCCAGGACAAAAAAACCCTTCGTTTATCAAACGAAGGGTTCTGGGTGACCACCATCAGTAAGCTGCTTTACAGTTTGATCACGGCTTCCCTGTCGCGCGCATTCAACCCATTGGTGTACACAGCCGCATTCTCCGGCGTTACGGGATCATACATCTTTGCAAAAGGATCGGAGATGAGCAGCTCTTTGGCGCGGTTCACCATAGCCTTATCGTCGAGGCCGATGTTCCGAAGGGAGATGCCGTCCCGGGTGACGGTAAAGGAACGAAATGCGCAGGGATAGGTCACGATCGCAGGATCGGACACATAGGTGATCCTGCCGACGGTCTCTACCTTGGAGACGTGGTGATGGCCGGAAACCACGAGGCGTACGTTCGGATGGCGCTCCAGGAGCTCGTTCACCTTGAGGCTGTTTTTGACCATCCAGAATGACCAGGCCGGTGTTTTGTCCTGCGGCGCCGTCGGCCTGAGCAGCTGGTGGGTGAAAACCATAATGAGTTTCTTGTCCCTGTTCTCCTCCAGCTCGTTCTCCAGCCACTTGAGACCGGTCGGGCTCGCCTCTCCATGGGGCTTGCCGTCGACCGTCACATCGAAGCCAATGACCCGCACTCCCTTCACCGGATCGAAAGCCCAGGAGGAATGGCCCGGCTTGAGCCCCTTGCCGCTCCATGCCTTGAGATAGTCCTTCCTGCCGAGCTGAGACGAACCGCTGACCGGAGATACCTCGGTGTTGCCGAGCAGGATGTAGATCGGCATATTAAGATGGGCCGTCCATTTCTGGAACACGTCGAGCGAGTCCTTGTCGTTGGGTCCGTAGTGGATCTGGTCCCCTCCGAACACAACGAATTTCAGTTTCGGCAACCGCCCGAGCTGGCGCAGGGCATCGATGAACAGGGGAACGCTCTTCTCGCGGTACTGCCAGGTGCTCCCGCCCTTGACATCGAGGTGCAGGTCGGTAATGTGGGCAAAGGAGAACTTCGGTATTTCAACTGCCTCGGCAAAAGGCACGAACAAACCGCCCGCTGATCCCACTGCGGCAACTGCGGCGCCGGTGGCCGCCAAGCCCTTCAAAAACGAACGCCTGTTCATCATTCCCCCGATTCTGAGCTCTGAAAATATGCAGCATGAGCTCGCTGCTTCATGTAGCAGGTAAAATTGACATATTCCACGTAAACTGTCAAGCGCAAATAACTCCGGGCAGCCGCTCGACCGAATCAATCGATCATGCAACAGTGCCGTATTGATATTCCGCTGCATCTATGCTATGGTACTGCCACATGAAGGAACTGCTCAAAAAACTTCCCTCCGTGGACGATATCCTCAAGGAAAGAAAGACCCTGCTCTGGCTTGAGGCCCACCCACGCGTTCTGGTGATCGATGCGATCCGGTCGGCCCTGGACATCAGGCGCAGGTCGATCCTCCGGGCCGTTGACACCCCCTCTTCACCCGATGAGCGGACCCTTTCCCTGGCAGCTATCCTCGATCTGGCCGGCTCCATTCTGACAGAACTTTCCGAACCAAGCTTGCAGCAGGTCATCAATGCCACCGGTGTGGTCGTGCATACGAACCTCGGCCGTTCGATCCTGTCGGAAAAAGCGATCGAGAGTGTTGCCACGGCCGCCCGAAGCTACTCGAACCTTGAATACGATATCGCAGTCGGCGAACGCGGCAAACGATACGTGCATGTCGAAGGCATCCTGAAGCGGCTCACGGGGGTTGAGGCAGCGACGGCCGTGAACAACAATGCGGCAGCCGTTCTCCTTTGCCTGAACACGCTTGCCCGCGGCAAAGAAGTGATCGTTTCACGCGGCGAGCTTGTTGAAATTGGCGGATCCTTTCGGGTACCCGACGTAATGGAACGGAGCGGAGCCAAACTGCGCGAGGTCGGCACGACGAACAAGACCCACCTCAAGGACTACGAAAAGGCGATCACCGAGAACACGGGCCTGCTGCTCAAGGTCCATACGAGCAATTACAAGATCGTAGGCTTTACCAAAGAGGTCATGCCCGACGAGCTTGCGCTGCTCGGCAAAAAATACAACCTCCCGGTCATGTGGGACCTCGGCAGCGGCAGCTTCATAGACCTCGCAGCCTACGGCGCAGGCGGCGAACCCACGGTGCAGCAGGCCGTTGATTCCGGGGTTGACGTGCTCACCTTCAGCGGCGACAAGCTTTTGGGCGGGCCGCAGGCAGGCCTGATCCTCGGCAAGACTGCCTGCCTCGACCCCATCCGGTCCAATCCCCTTGCCCGCGCTCTTCGGATTGACAAGCTTACCCTGGCTGCCCTCGATGCCACGCTTCGCCAGTATCTGGACCGCGACAAGGCGGTGAAGGAGATCCCCACGCTCTGGATGCTGACCCAGCCGCTCACCGAGATTAGCCGCAAGGCGGAGCTGCTGTCAACAGGGCTTGGCCGGATCAATGATCCCGGTCTGTCAATTCTGGTGCAGGACGACACATCGCAGAGCGGTGGCGGCGCCCTGCCCTTGGGAAATTTCCCGACCAGAACCGTCTGCCTCCGTCATGACCGTTTGAGCGCCAACCAGCTCGAATTCCGGCTGCGCCTGGGCAAACCGCATATCATCACCCGAATCAAGGAAGGCAGGGTCCTCTTCGATCCGCGAACGCTGAACGACGATGAGATAGAAAAGATCGTTGAAGCGGTGGGAAGAATACTGCAATAATCAGGAGTCAGGAGCCAGTAGTCAGGAAAAGTTCGCGTCTTTATTCTGACTCCTGAACCCTGACTCCTGACTCCTGACTCCTGAATTCTGCCCTTATGAAATACATCATCCTCGGCACTGCCGGACATATCGACCATGGGAAATCGACCCTGGTCAAAGCCCTTACCGGAACCGACCC
>JANPMZ010000355.1:0-5680 GCA_031427195.1 Nitrospirota bacterium | reverse complement strand
AAGGATTGCAAGCCTTCAGACATTGAAATTTACGGGAACGGCGGGAGTGCTGCTGAAGGCAAAGAGCGAAGGCCACATAACAGAAATCAAAACGATACTCGCGAAATTAAAGACGGCAGGCTTCTATCTCCACGAGACCGTAGTTACAGAAATACTCAATCTGGCCAAAGAAAGGCCCTGATCCTCTGCCGATGCTCGTAGTTTGTATCTGCCTTGTGTAAATTTAAGATTCAAGCCTTTTCTTTGGGCTCTCTGCGTTCTTTGCGGTTAACCTGGGTAGTTACCAATTTTCTACTATAGCCACTGCATGACCCGTCCTCTTCGCATAGAATTACCCAGGAGCGGTGTATCACCTCACCAATCGGGGCGACGCTTCAGCTCATAAAGATACTAACCTTGATAAAATGACATAAAAGTAGACATTACAGGCCCCGGTTGTCCAACGGGCAGCAGTGCCGACTACCCTTAAAATACCCTGACCGGGTGATAGCGAAGGCCTGCAACATCAGGTATACTGAGCCACTTACATGAGCGCTCAATTTAACGCATGAAAACAAATACTAAAGAAAAGGTCGCACTATTGCTGGTCAGCGATGGCGTGGCGATGCTATCCTCGTTCGTCATCGCGCTCCTGCTTGGCCATAAGGCACGTTCTCCTCTTACCCTCCTTAGTGACTATCACTGGGGCTTTACGACCCTCTTTCTTTCCACGTTACTCATTTTCTTTATTTTTGACGCATATACCCTGCACAAATTACCACATCGGTTTGTCCATCAGGCGTTGGTCCTCGGCTCGGGCCTGCTGGCAAGCGCGACTCTATCGACCTTCATCTTCTTTTTCTTCCGGGACACGGTCCCGCGTGCAGTGTTCCTTCTCTTCTATGCAAGTTCCTTCGTTCTTATCGTCTTTTTCCGTTACCTTATCAGCGGACGTATGCTTTCATCGATCCACTGGAGAGTCCTCATTGTCGGTGACGGGAAACGAAGTTCGGAAGTGGCGCAGCTCATAAGTTCCCGGGCCTATCTTCGCACCGCGGTCGTTGGCTACGTGTCCCAGGGAAACGGGAGCCAGGCCCAGGGCACGCTGACTCGCCTGGGGCGCATACAGGACCTGCTCTCGATCTCCGGGGAGCGGGCCATTGACCAGGTGATCGTGGCAGTTCCCTCCGTGGACGACGACCTGCTTAAACTCCTGCTGGAATGCATGCAAAGAAAGATCAGGGTCTCGAACTTCAGAAGGGTGATCGAGGAAATAACCGGCAGGGTGCCGATCGACCATCTCGATGACAACTGGTTCATCCTGGAATTAAGCACTTCGGACAAGCGTTACTTCTGGTACATGAAACGGTCATTCGATATCGTGATCGCCTGTGTCGGGCTCTGCATGGCAGTGTCCCTGCTTCCGTTGGTCGCTGCCCTGATCAAGCTCGATTCGCGCGGGCCGATATTTTATTCCCAGTATCGCATCGGCAGGGGGAATAAACCCTTCAGAGCCTGGAAACTGCGGACCATGGTCGTAGATGCGGACAAGAACAATGTCCACTGGACGACCGATAATGACAACCGGATCACGCGGGTCGGAAAACTGATCCGCAAGATGCGGCTGGATGAAGTGCCCCAGCTGGTCAATATACTGAAGGGCGAAATGAGCCTGATCGGTCCGCGACCCGAGGCGGCCAGCCTCGTGGAGCTGTACACCAAAGCGATCCCATATTATCCCGAACGGCACCTGGCAACGCCCGGGATCACGGGCTGGGCGCAGATCAATTACCGCTACGGCAATTCTATCGAAGATGCGCGCCAGAAGCTGATGTACGATTTTTACTATATCAAGAACCGGAGCGCGACCCTTGATCTCATGATCTTTCTCCGGACCATCCGGATCGTGCTGACGGGCAAGGGAGCGATGTAGGTCGCGGGGGCAGTGAGCAGTGAGAAGTGAGAAGCTTTTCACGTCTCACTTTATTCACGTCTCGCGCAGGGCCGTGTAGCCATGCCATCAAGCTATCTCCTCCCGATAACCCTGCAGGATCTAAAAAAATATCAAGATACTCATTGATTTTACAGGTCTCCTTTGCTATAGTACGGCCTGTAACTCATTGAACATCAGGCATAAATAGCATACTACCTTTGGAGGTGAAAATATGGTTTACCGGATAGCGGTAAGGACGGTTCTCTTATTTTTCTGCATGAGTTGGCTCCTCGGAACGAACAGCATGTCCCTGGCCCAGACCTATGATAGAGATAGCGATCTGTACAGCAGAGAAGCACGCGAAGAAGAGGTTATAAGGGTCATTAACCGCCCGCCTAATATCCAGGGCCTTACCGGCCTTATGGTGATGAATTCCGCCTTCACCCGGCCCGCCGGCTCACTCGCAATTGGTGCGTCAGCCTTGATCGAAGACAGCAATAAGCCGGATTATAATATTATCCAGATACCCATAACGCTCACCTACGGCATAACGGACACGGTCGAGGCAGGCATGAAGATGAAGTATATCAACTATGCGAAATCGAAAGAGACCGGGCTCGGAGATTCTGAAGTAGCCCTTAAATGGCGATGGAATACGCATAGTGCAGCGACTCCGGAACTGGCCATCGGCGTGGCAGGGATCCTTCCCACGGCAAGCGCTGCAAAAGGTTTGAACAAAGGCTTGAACGACGTAACAGATTGGGGCGCAAAGTTCATGGTTATGGCGACGTCGGAGATAAGAATCCTGGACAACTCCTTCCTTGGCATCTACCTGGAAGCACAGGCAGTGTTCATTGATGGCTTCTCAGCGGGCAATACCACAACCACCCAGGACCGGTATGGCGTCATCAACGCCGGTCTCCTGCTGCCGATCAGCGCGAATAACCGTTTCCAGGCGATGCTGGAGGTGAACAATACGGTAAAAAAAACGCGTAAGAATACAGTCCTGGCTGAGGGCGATCAAACAGGCATCACACCGGCGCTCCGCTATGTGACGGACACCATGAGCGTCACCGCCGGCGCGCAGTTCCTGAAAAAAGACACGATAGGCTATAACGACACCATCCGGTGGATCGGCACGTTAAGCCATCAGTTCTAACACCAGCTCGTGCGCGCTGATCCCGATCAATAAAAAAACGTTACTCTCTATGCCTTTTATCTTTAAAAAACTCGCTATTCCCGATGTGCAGCTCATCGAACCGAAGGTTTTTCAGGACGGGAGGGGTTTCTTTCTCGAAGCCTACAAACATTCCGATTTCCTGCGGGCCGGCATACCGGACCACTTTACGCAGGATAACTATTCCGTGTCGGAAAAGGGGGTCCTGCGGGGGCTCCATTATCAAAAGCATCCTCATGGCCAGGGCAAGCTGGTCCGCTGCGTGAAAGGGAGCATTTTCGACGTGGCCGTGGACATCAGAAAAGGTTCTCCTACCTACGGTAAATGGGTCAGTGCCGAGCTCACGGAGGAAAATAATCACCAGCTCTTTGTGCCGGCCGGATTTGCACACGGTTTCCAGGTCCTCAGTGCTTTTGCCGAGGTTCTCTATAAGTGCACGACCGAGTATTATCCCGCAGCTGACCGCGGCATCCTCTGGAATGATCCGGACATCGCTGTTCATTGGCCGCTGGCCGATCCGCTCCTTTCTGCAAAAGATGCTATCCATCCCTTGCTCAAGGATGCAGACAACAACTTTACCTTCTAACCGACCACGATGAGATATCTTATTACCGGAAAACACGGGCAGCTTGCGCGGGCCTTTCAGCAGGAGCTCGATCGACGAGCATTGGATTTCCTTGCGCCTGACGAGTCTGCTTTTGATATTACCGACCGTGCTCAGGTATTTGAAGCCGTCGGGTCCTCTCAGCCCGACGTGATCATCAATTGCGCTGCCTACAACCTCGTTGACAAGGCTGAGCAGGACCGCGAAAAAGCCTTCTCCGTCAATGCCACAGGGCCCGGGATCCTGGCTGCTGCGGCAAGGAAACACCATGCCGTTCTGGTACACTTCGGATCGGACTACGTTTTCGACGGCGCCAAGGAAAACGGCCTGTATACGGAACAGGACCCGGTCCACCCGCTGAATGTGTACGGCGAGAGCAAACGGGAAGGGGAGCGGCTTGTTCAGGAGGGAACGGACAAGCATCTCGTCTTCAGATTGAGCTGGGTCTTTGGAGAGGGGAAGCAAAACTTCATCCATAAACTTTCGGAATGGTCGCGGAACAACGCATTTTTGAAGATCGCCAGTGATGAGTTCTCCGTGCCGACCTCTACTCATACCGTCGTAGACGTGACGATGCAGGCGCTGGAACAGGGCGCCTTCGGCCTCTATCATCTTACGAACAGCGGCTATTGCTCCCGCTATGAGTGGGCGCAGTATATTCTCGCCAATTTGGGCATCAACAAGTTCATCAGGCCGGTATCCATGGACAGCTTCGATCTGCCCGCGCGACGCCCTAAATTTTCCGCTATGACCAATGAGCAGCTCTGCCGCAAGCTTACTATCAGCATTCCGACGTGGCAGGAGGCGGTCACCTTATTTCTCCGTGAAAGGAAGAGCTCTTATGCATGAGGTCAAAGCAGATTTCCTGCCATCCGCAAACATCCTGGTGACGGGCGGCGCCGGCTTTATCGGCTCCTGTTTCATCCGCTACGTCCTGGAGCAGACGAATTTCAGCGGCAGGATCATCAACTATGACAAACTGACCTATGCAGGGAACCTGCTGAACCTTGAGGATATCAACAGGAAGTTCGGCGCGAGCCAATACGTCTTCGAGCGTGGAGATATCTGCGACCACGCCAGGGTGGAGCACGTGCTCAAGGCGTACGAGATCAACGTTATAGTACACTTCGCGGCGGAAAGCCATGTGGACCGGTCCATTGTCGGGCCCAAAGACTTTATCGAGACCAACGTCAACGGCACCTTTACGCTGCTCGAAGCCTCCCGGCAGTTCTGGAAAGAACGGACCGATGTGCGGTTTCACCATATCAGCACGGACGAGGTCTTCGGATCCCTGGGCGAAGAGGGGTATTTTTACGAAAACACACCGTATGACCCGAGAAGTCCCTACGCAGCCTCAAAGGCGGCATCCGACCATATCGTCAGGGCTTATCATCACACCTACGGAATGCCGGTCACCCTGTCGAACTGTTCAAACAATTACGGACCCTACCAGTTCCCGGAAAAGCTCATCCCTCTGATGATCCTGAATGCGGTTGAAGGCAAGGGCCTTCCGGTCTACGGCGACGGTAAAAATGTGAGGGACTGGCTCTATGTCGATGACCATTGTGAAGCGATCTGGCTGATCCTGCTGAAAGGGGACAACGGGGAAACGTATAATGTCGGAGGCGAATGCGAAAAAAAGAATATCGAGCTCGTTGAAAATATCTGCGACCTGCTCGAAACAATGCAGCCCCTTCAGGATAACCCGCGCGTCAAGCGGTATAGGGAGCTTATTACCTTCGTAAAAGACCGTCCCGGGCACGACCGCCGATATGCAATCAATTGCGACAAGATCAGGAAAACCCTGGGGTGGACCCCAAAACACGATTTTGCAACAGGGCTGCGTGACACGATCGCCTGGTTCCTGAACAACAGCGCATGGGTGAACAGTATCAGAAGCAAGGAGTATCTTCAGTGGATCGAGAAGAACTACAAGCGCTGAAGCTCTAAAATAAATCGTAACTATTCAGGTTAGCCGCAAAAGAAC
>JANPMZ010000354.1:0-3706 GCA_031427195.1 Nitrospirota bacterium | reverse complement strand
AAAAATATCATCCTCACCGGTTTTATGGGCGTGGGCAAGACCAGCGTGGGAACGCAGCTGGCCAAGGACCTGGGTTATGCGTTCGTCGACACGGACACGCTTATCGAGGCCGATCAGCACATGACCATCACGACGATCTTTGCAAAGCACGGCGAATCGTATTTCCGCGAGATCGAGGCCAAAATTGTTCGCGAGGTCACGGGGCGCGAGAGCCAGGTGGTCTCAACCGGAGGCGGCGCTGTGATCTGGGACATGAACCGGGAGGCCTTCAAAAAAGCAGGCGTCGTCGTTTGTCTTGCGGCGCGGCCCGAGGTGATCTTCGACCGGATCAGGCATGAGACCCATCGCCCCCTGCTCCAGACCCCGGACCCTTTGGCGAAAATAAAAGAGATGCTCGACAGCCGGGCCCGGTTCTACGCACAGGCGGACATAACCATCGACACGTCGGAAAAATCCGTGGACCAGATCATCAGCGAGATCAAAGAGAGAATCAAACATGCATACTGTTAACGTACCCCTGGGAGAAAGAAGCTACGACATCGAGATCGGCATGAGCCTCGACCAGGCAGGCCCGAAGATCAAAGGCCTCGGCCTGGGGCAGAAGCTCGCCGTGGTCGTCAACCCCACGGTCAAGGAGCTCTACGGCAAACGGCTGGTGGAAAGCCTCAAGGCGCAGGGTTTCATGGTCATGTCTATCATCATTCCCGACGGGGAACAGTATAAGAACCTGGACTGGGCCAACGCCATCTACACGGCGCTCCTTACCAATGCTTTCGACCGCAGGTCCGGGATCGTGGCGCTCGGCGGCGGCGTCATCGGCGACCTTGCAGGATTTGCCGCTGCCACCTATATGCGCGGCATCCCCTTTGTCCAGGTGCCGACCACGCTCCTTGCCATGGTGGACAGCAGCGTCGGGGGCAAGACCGGCGTGAATCACCCCATGGGCAAGAACATGATCGGCGCCTTCCACCAGCCCCGAAAGGTCCTGATGGACCTCGACGTGCTCAGGACGCTTCCGAAAGCCGAGTTCCTCTCCGGCATGGCGGAGGTGATCAAGTACGGCGTGATCTGGGACGGGGCCTTCTTCGATTACCTTGACAGCAACCGCGACCGGATCCTCGGGCTTGATGCGGATGCATTGGCCCATGTTGTCCGGCGCTCCTGCGAGATCAAGGCTGAAGTGGTGGGCAGGGATGAGCGTGAAGGGGGGCTCCGCGCGGTCCTGAACTTCGGCCATACCGTAGGCCACGCCGTCGAGAAGGCTGAAAACTACACCATGCGCCACGGAGAGGCCGTTGCCATAGGCATGGTCTATGCCTCACGCCTGGCGCTGCGGACGGGACTCTGCGACCCCCTGGTGCCTGAACGCGTGGAGAAGCTCATTGCGTCCTATGGCCTGCCGACGAGCTTGCGAGCACTCAGCCGGAAGCCGACGGTGCAGGAACTTATGCATACCCTGCAGATCGATAAAAAGGCGGAGGGCGGCAAGGTGAAGTTTGTGCTGCCGAAGAGTATCGGCGAGGTGGTGGTCACGAAGGAGTGGGATGAAGAGGTGCTGAAGACCATGCTGGGAGCAGCATGAGAGCCGGAGACTGATGGAGCGCATATGGGAATAGCAGATATATTCGGTTTTGGGGAAAATGCGCCTTTTCGGGCTCCCCGGGAAGTTGCAGAGCTCCGCACTAAAATAGCGGCGGAACTGCGGGAGAACTATCCAAATCTGGCGAGCTATCGGAAAGTAAAGAACGATGTAGAACGGATTGTGCGGCAGATGAACGACCTTATTGCCAAAAAAGAATATGTTGCTGAAGCCATCAGTATCAGAGATGATATCCAGAAAAGGATCGATGGTCTGACAGCGAAGATCAAAAAAAACGCCTCGGAAAGCGCAGCGGAAGGCGGGCAGGAATATTTAAAGAGGAACATTGACTATCTCGAACGCAAGAGCACCCGGAACAGGGCCAAGACGCTCTTTACGGTTTTTTTGGAAGCGCAGGAAACCTTTACCGCGTACTGCCGGGAGGGAAACCGGGACCAGGTCATGGAACTCGATCCGGTGACTGACAGTATAGTTGACACGGTGTCTGAACTGAGCAGCAAGTTCTTCAAGGAATACGGTCACGATAAGGAAATACAGGGGATAAAAGAGAAGGTCTTGGTAAGAATATCCGAGCTGAACAACAGCTTTAAGGAAAATAGCGGGCGCTTGGAACAGCAGGGTCTGAGAACAAAAGTTGACACGAACGTGCAAAAAATATTATTGGGCGTTGCCCGGGAGTTGTCGTAACCATTTTGAGATTTAAAGATTTCTCCGTGTGCTCTGTGGTTAATTGTTGACAGTACCGGTCCCCGGGCAAGGAGGAAAGCGTGAGCGAATATCTGTGGCACTGCCGGTTCTGCAACAGGGAACAGACGGTGACCGAGGAGGGGCGGCAGGTGGTTTTTGCCAACCTTACCATCGAGAACGCGGACGGCCCGCGCCGTCTGGTGGTCCAGTTCGTGGTCTGCCCCAACCCCGACTGCCGGAAGCTCTCGCTGAACGTTGCTCTGCACGACCTGAAGGTCGTCGGCAACCGCTCCTACACGGGCAAGCTTATCAGGACCTGGCCCCTGGTGCCGCCTTCGCGCGCCCGGTCCTTTCCCGTAGCAATTCCCGCGCAGATCATTGAAGATTATCGGGAAGCCTGTCTCGCGATCGAGCAAAGCCCCAAGGCCGCTGCCGCGTTGTCCCGCCGCTGCCTCTCGTCAATGCTGCGCGATTTCTGGCAGGTGCAGCCCGGCAGTCTCAGCGACGAGTTCCGCCAGGTCAAGGGCACGGTGGACCCTCTTACGTGGGAGGCCATTGAGTCTGTCAGGAAGATCGGCATGATCGGCGCCCGGATGGAGAGCGAAGGCGCAGAGCTCCTCGATACGGAGCCCGGCGAAGCAAAAATGCTGATCGGTCTGATCGAAACGCTGATTGAGGATTGGTATGTGGGTAGGGAAGAGCGGCGGAAACGCTTGAAGGAGCTCAGGCAGATCACCGGTGAGGATGCAGCGGAGAAGTCGGGGGCGGAGTGAGGGACTTCGAGGCAAAAATATCCACGAGATTTTGGCGCTGGTAAAAACAGTGATTTTGTAATACTGTTGAGTTCGATATGTTGGAGAAGATTCCATGATAGACCAGTCACTTATTGCTAAGGCGACCAGACTTCTTCTCGATGCAGCGCATCCAAGTAAAATCATCCTGTTTGGGTCACATGGCCGGGGCGATGCACGCGCGGAAAGCGATATCGACCTGTTAGTCGTGGAAACCGATGTAAAGGACCGCGTCGCCGAAATGACGCGGTTGAACCGGGTGCTTAGCCCGTTGCGCATGTCAATCGATCTGCTGGTCGTGAGCCAGGAGATGTTCGATTATTGGGCAAGCACTCCCGGCAACGTCTATTTTCAGGCTGTCCAGGAAGGGAAGGTCCTGTATGAGGCAGCATGAACAGGCACTCCTGTTGCTGAAAAAAGCGGTGGAGGATATTGCGCTGCTCGCGGAGGTGCTTGCCTCGGAAAATATAAGCGATGAAATATTCGGGTTTCATGCCCAACAAGCAGCGGAAAAAAGTCTCAAGGCAATGCTCTCGGAATTCAATGTTCGCTTCCCGAGGACGCACAACCTGAGGCTGCTGATGGACCTTCTCGCGGACTCCGGCCATCCTCTCCCATCCCCTCTCGC
>JANPMZ010000353.1:0-2244 GCA_031427195.1 Nitrospirota bacterium | reverse complement strand
GTGCTCAGGCGGGGAGACCTGGTCACGCTTGCTGATCTGCCGGAAAAGCTGGGAAAAGAAAAACAGGGGGTCGAGGATATCATCTTGAACCTGCCCGAGGAAGGGATCTCGCTGGAGGACCTCGAAAAAAGCCTTATCATCAAGGCCCTGGAGAAGCACAAGAACAATCAGACCAGGGCGGCGGAATATCTCGGCATCACGCGGCCGACCCTGATCTATCGCATGGAAAAATTCGGGCTGAAATCGGCCTGACGAAAGTGGTATAATTTTACGGAACTTTTCAAGGAGGGAACCGACCATGGCAACAACAATACTCAAGATACAGGGAATGACCTGCAACCACTGCGTGATGCGGGTGACGAAGGCGCTCAAGGGCACCGCAGGCGTGCAGGACGCGCAGATCGACCTGCAGAAAGGCCAGGCAGTGGTCACCTATGACGAGGCCACGGTGTCGTTGGACAAGCTTTCCTTTGCCGTTGTGGAAGCAGGCTATAAGGTCGTATAGTCCTGCTGACTGCTTGACAGCGCAGGCAACAGTTCAGTATAATTTCCGCCGCGCAAGCATGTCAAGTATTGCGGAGAACCAGCATAATATGGCACTGTTTTGTTCTCCAGAGACGAGAGGCAGGTAATGGAAGAAACAACACTAGGGAGCACGATCCATTCGTCACAGCGGCTGCAAATCACTTTCGATGTTCAGCACTGTTCGCCCATTGCGCTGCGAAACATCCTTCTCGATGTCCGCACGCCGGCAGGCATGCTTGAGCGTATCGCGCACGTCTACTATGACGATGAACATATTGCCCGCGACCTCGTCCGCTGCCCCAACCTGACCGAGGCCACGCTGGTGTTCCTGGCCCTTACGTCGTCAGAGGAGATCAGGCAGTTTATCACCAGTACGCGCGTTGTGCATGTGGTGATGGAGGAAGATGCAGCTGCAGCGGCGGCGGAAGCGGCCAGGGACCAAAAACCGAAGAAAAAACTGAATATGTCGCAGGTCGTCCAGAAGATGACACCGTCTCAGAAAATCAAATTGGCACAGACCGGCTCCAAGGAGGCGCGCGGCCTGCTCATCCGGGAGTCGAGCAAGATCATTGCGATGGCGGTCATCGCAAATCCCAAGATCACTATCGGTGAAGTGGAGTTCTTTGCCAAGTCCACGAGCCTGAACGAGGATGTTCTTCGCAAGATCGGGTCCAACAGCGAATGGTGCAGGAAACCGAACATTGCCTCCGCGCTGGTGAACAACCCGAAGACGCCGGTGGGCATTTCGCTGGGGTTCGTGAGCCGGATGACGGAGCGGGACCTTGCCATGCTCGAACGGAACCGCAACTTACCCGAAGCAGTGCGGGCGTCGGCGCGAAGCCTTGTCATTAAGAAAAAGCTGGGTAAGGGGTAGCTGCTGCCCCGGCACTCCGCCCGGTCGTTCACCTTCCAGATTCCTTCGTAAGGAAACCACATGAATAAAACAATATTGTTCGTGCTTGCGCTGTTCATCAGCACTCCCGGCTGCTCAGGCCCGAAGACCGTGCAGAAGACCGATAGCATCATGGGCACTGAGGTGACCATCACGGTCGTGGCCGGGACCAGGAAAGACGGCGAAGCCGCCATAGACGCGGGGATGGCGGAGCTGAGACGGCTCGACGCCATGATGTCGCTCTATAAGGACTCGAGCGAGATAACGAAGGTGAACCTCGCCGCAGGGAAGGGTCCGGTCGCGGTCTCTCCCGAGATGATCGAGGTGGTGGAACACGCTGCGAAAATCTCAACGCTTTCGAACGGGGTCTTTGATATTACCGTCGGACCCCTGGTCGTTTTGTGGCAGATGCGGCTGAAAGAGGGGACCGTGCCGACCGACCGGGAGATTGGCAGGGTCCGCGCTCTCGTGAACTATCGGAACATTATCGTTGACAGAAATGCTTCCACGATCTATCTCAGGAAATCCGGCATGATCATGGATTTCGGCGGCATGAAGGGGTATCTGGCGGACCGGGTGGCTGATATCATCAAAAAGCAGGGTATCACCAGCGCCATCATTGCTATCGCGGGCGACATCTGGGTCCTGGGACGACGGGAGAACGGCGCCCCCTGGAAGATCGGTGTGCAGCATCCACGGGAGCATGACAAGACCCTGGCTGTCCTCGAGTTTAGAGACAAATACATTTCCACCTCAGGGGATTACGAGCGGTTCGTCATCAGGGAAAAGAAGCGGTACCATCACATCATCGATCCCCGGACCGGGAA